>NZ_JAUBRN010000124.1:0-6065 GCF_036701875.1 Microcoleus sp. MON1_C5
ACTCCACGTAGTAGAAGTAGAACCCACCGTAACTGCACGTGCTGTAGGCAGAGTATTAGGCGCCAGATCGGGAGGGATAATATTGACCGTAGCAGCTTTAGTCGCTCCCAGAGTGTAGTTAGGGGAAGTAGATAGAGTCAGAATTGCGGTTTCAGAGCCTTCAATTAAAGTGTCATTAATCACATTCAATGGCACATCGGCAAAAACCTGACCTGCTGGAATTGTGGCAGTGCCATTGAGGAGATTGTAGTCAGTACCATTGATAGCCGTACCGCTCATGGTATAAGGCACTGTTAGGGGTGCAGTGGGAATTTCAGTACGACTAATTCTGTACATCCCCGGATTGGGAGTTTGACCGCTAATCACTTCTGCTGCACTGGGATCTATGGCAGTGACACTGACAGCTTGTTCAATGCTGATTTCTTGGCCTTCAATCAGTGCAATAGCTCGATCGTCCTCAGCCTTCAATAACTGAAGTTTTTCCGGACTCAAGTCCTTTCCTTGCACAACTCGGGCAAAAATCTCACCCTCGTCTCCGGCTGAGTCCAACTGATTCACCTGTGAATCAATAAAATGCCCTACTTCTTCCAATAAAACACCCGTAAGCGCGTCTAATCTCGTTGCATTTTCTGCTAAAAACTCTTTTGATAAATAAATTGTATTCGTCGCAGTTGCAAAAGCGCCATTGCCTCCTCCAATATCTGCTGATGAAACTACTTTTACTAAGGGAATATTACTAAAATTTCCCGTTAACCACTCTTCCTTTAAAGCATTCGCTTTCTCCTTGTCCCAACTCTCACCAAAGGGAACATTCATCCTATCCGTGAAATTCGGATCTGTTGCAAAAGCCGTTAGAGCTTTATAAACTCCTGACATAGCCTCACCCGTGATGGGGTCTAGGCTAGAAGCGGTTACGCTTGCGGGAAAACTCGCCGGGATGGGAAAGCCTGTTGGGAGCGGTTCTTGCATACCACCTACCCCAATACTATTGGCCTGTGGGAAAAATCCTTGGGTGATGTCAAAAGGGTTATTGCCCCGAGTCAACGGAATAATGTTAGAGGTGGATGAATTATTGCCAGTGGTAAATCGTGTGTCAAACATGGTATTTTTTCCTTTTTTTTGTGGGTGGTTTTTACTTTGGTCGCGCCTGTACAAATGCACGCGAACTCAACTCAATGAGTAAAAGTTTAGAAAGTCATTAAAATCGCTTAACTTTCCGTCACTATGTATGTATCAGACTGAGCCGGATTTTTTTTGCGTTTTGTAATGAAACTTTACACTGAGTTTTTGATAACGAGTAGGAAATGGCACGGTTAGACATTTATTTTCTTGATGTGAAAGTGTTGTCTGTACCCAATTTCCATACCTACGGGAGACAATACGTACTTTTTTATACTGTGTACTGAAGCATAACTTCGTATCATAGAAAAAAACATATCAGTTTTTAGCAGCCAGCGCATCCGTAATATCTCGGGAAAGTCTAATTTTATGAGAACACTAAGGCAGTATATTTACGTAGAACAATCCTGAAAAAGGGGAACGGGCGATCGCCCGTTCCCCTTTTTCAGGATCGTGCAGGGGTTGTAGACTTGGATACAAAGCAGATAGACAGAGGCTTTCAGGCTTAAATCGATGTGAACCTTTTGTGTCAAAATTCAATCATTCGAGTTTCATACCCGTTTCCTGCAGGAAAAGCCCTACAAAAAACTAAAAAATTTCCCCAACAATCATCCCCGCCAACAATACAAACCCCACCCAAACATTTTGGCGAAAGATTTGACCGTAAACAAGCTTAGGAATATCCGCCTTCTGCAGTTGACTGTACTGCAAAAACCACAATATCGCCGCCGCACTAATTGCCACCCAAAAACCTATGTGCAAGTGCAGATTAATTCCCATTGCCACTAACAAACCGACTGTACCAACAAAAAATAAACCCACAGCATTAGCGGCATTATCCCCAAAAAATATCGCGCTGGAATTCACCCCCAAACGCACATCGTCTTCCCGATCGCTCATCGCATAAACTGTATCAAATCCCATCGTCCAAAACACGACTGCACCCCACAGCAGCCAAGTCGCTAATTCTAATTCGTCAACGGCGGCGCTCCAACTAATTAAAACGGCAAAACCCCACGCAATTGATAACACTAATTGCGGCACTGGAAAGAATCTTTTTGCCAGTGGATAGCAGATAATTACTGGTACGGCGGCGACGCACAGCCAGAAGCTTAAAGGATTGAGATAAAAAGCGAGAATGGCCGCACAAGCAAAGGAAATTAAAGCAACTCCTATTCCAGTTTGCACGGTGAGGGCGCGGGATGCTAGCGGGCGCGATCGCGTTCTTTCTACTTCGGGATCGATATCGCGATCCCACAAGTCGTTGATGACGCATCCAGCCGCACTCGTGGCTAAGGTACCCAACACAATCACGCCCACCAATGCTGCGGGCGGCCTCCCATCTGCTGCTAAAAAGACGGCCCAGAGGGCTGGAATCATTAAAATGAGCCTTCCTGCTGGCTTGTCCCATCTCAAAAGCCTCACGACGGTTAGCAATGTGGATTCGGGTTGGCGATCGGGCTCTTTAAGCATTTCAATTCTAGATTTGATATTTTTAACTCTAGATTTTATCAAATTTTAGGCACAATCACCTACGATCTCTGCTGCATATCGCACTTCTGCTGGAATTCAATATAGGGTTAAAGTCTTGCCCAGTCAGCCGTTCCCGATTTTGGCTGATTTAATATCATGCCTCACTGGATTCGTGAAATAATCATAAATATCTGTCAACCCCGATACACTCCAATGGTTAATTCACTTGCTTCTGCGGAGTCAAATCGCATTATTGCTGCTATTGATATGGGTACTAACTCATTTCACATGGTGGTGGCGCGGATCGATCCGAAATTGCCCGCGTTTACGATTATTGCTAGAGAAAAAGATACGGTTCGGTTGGGCGATTGTGAGGTGAAGACAGGGTGCTTGAAGTCCGAGGTTATGGAAAGGGCGATCGCCACTCTGCGCCGTTTTCAAGATATTGCTAAAACTTTCAATGCTGAACAAATTATCGCTGTGGCGACGAGTGCGGTTCGGGAAGCCCCTAACGGGCGAGAGTTCCTCAAACAAGTTGCTGAAGAATTAGACCTGAATGTTAGCTTGATTTCCGGTCAGGAAGAAGCGCGGAGAATTTATCTCGGCGTTCTTTCGGGTATGGAGTTTAACAATCAGTCGCAGGTGATTATTGATATTGGGGGCGGTTCTACGGAGTTGATTTTAGCAGACAGTTCTGAGGCTCGCTCTCTCACCAGTACAAAAATTGGTGCTGTTCGCTTAACAGGACAATTTGTCAAAACCGACCCGATTAGCAAGGAGGAGTTTGCTTATTTGCAAGCTTATATTCGGATTTCGCTAGAAAGACCGATCGACGAATTGCGCTCTCACTTCACTGCGGGCGAACCCTTGCGCTTGATTGGCACTGCTGGAACGATCGAAACTCTGGCTGCAATTAACGCTCGCGAAAAGTTGGGGACAGTGCCGAGTCCCCTAGCCGGATATCAGTTAAATTTAAAGGATTTGCGCGATTTAGTCAATCGCTTTCGCAAACTTTCTTACTCGGAAAGGCTGGCAATTCCGGGAATGTCCGACAAGCGGGCAGAAATTATTTTAGCAGGTGCCTTGATTTTGCAAGAAGCGATGACACTATTAGGAATGGAATCGCTGACGGTGTGCGATCGCTCTTTACGAGAAGGCGTAATTGTTGACTGGATGCTGAGCCACGGTTTGATTGAAAACCGCTTGCGCTATCAAGGTTCCATCCGCCAGCGCAGCATTCTGCACATGGCTGACAAATATCAAGTCAATTTAGAACAAAGCGAAAGAACCGCAGCATTTGCGCTCAAATTGTTCGACCAAACTCAAGGAATTCTGCACTCTTGGGGAACCGAAGAACGGGAGCTACTGTGGGCAGCCGCGATTCTTCACAACAGTGGTTTGTACGTCAGTCATTCGGCGCACCACAAGCATTCTTACTATTTAATTCGCAATGGTGAGTTATTAGGATACACCGAAACAGAGATAGAAGTAATTGCCAATTTAGCTCGCTATCACCGGAAAAATCCTCCCAAAAAAAAGCATGAAAATTTTCTAATTCTGCCTAAGAAATACCGTGAAGTCGTTAGTAAACTGCATCCTTTTCTACGGTTAGCTGTGGCTTTGGACAGGCGACAAATTGGCGCAATTTCTGATTTTAAATGCGAACACCGCCCGGAAGTTCGAGAGTTTCACTTGCGGCTGCAACCGCTCAATCCCGGGGACGATTGCGCTCTGGAAATGTGGAGTTTGGATTATAAAAAGCCTGTTTTTGAGGCTGAGTACAATCTCAAATTAGTGGCAACTTTAGAGCCGACTCTGGTTCCAGTTTAAAGACGAGGTAGAGCCGGGAAACGATAAACTGTAGGGTGTGCAGTCTTAGAGAGAGCCTTCGTGGTGAAGAAGACCCTCCAATGCTTGAAATCTCGAAGCCTACTATCGTTAAATCTTTTTCTTTTAAGGGGCGATTGGCAATAAACGTAGTTTATTGCCGATCGCCAGCCGATAGGATGAGGTAAAGTCGGTCGATCGCACCAATACGCTGCTTGAGCGCAGTGCGTACCTACAAACTAGAAAATTGCAAGCGTTCGATCGACTTATACACATACCAGGCTCGGCATTCACGCCCAACAGGGCTGATTATGTAATGCTTACCCCAAGAGGGTAAAATCATTCAGATCGATCGCACTACCTTGCACTCCATTTAAAGCAGCCAACAATTGACCGTTCCGACCAATCCTGATGAAAGCTGCATTAGCGTTTTGGGTAATACTAAGTTGATCAAAAGTTAGACCGCCCCCTAATACCAGCAAATCTTCACCTTTTGTGAAATCAGTAATTTGATCGGGACCGGAACCTGCTGTTAAAACAAAGCGATCGCGCCCAATGCCGCCGCTGAGAATATCATTGCCCAAACCCCCAATCAGACAATCGTCACCTTTGCCGCCGTAGAGAGTATCGTTGCCCTCATCGCCGCATAGCTGGTCACTACGGCCGTTGCCAAACATCAAATCATTGCCACCAGCGCCGCACATGGAATCTGGCTCGCCGTTAAAGTCGATCGCACTGTCTCCTAAAATAGTATCGTCCCCGTCGCCGCCACAAATGCTATCACTGCCGCGATCGCCCAACAGCAGATCGTTGCCAGTACCCCCCACCAAAACGTCATTGCCCTTGCCGCCGTAAACCGTATCGTTGCCCTCTCCGCCACTTAGAGTGTCGGCAGCATCTCCCCCATTCAAGAAGTCATTGCCAGCACGGCCAAATAGCAAATCGCGTCCATTCGAGTCAGGGCTAGACGGGTCAAAACTGCCTCCAAACAAGCAGTCGTTACCCTGAGCCCCAACTAGAGTGTCATTGCCTTTGTCGCCCCAAATCAAGTCATCGTCTTTGCCGCCGATGGCCACATCATCGCCCTTACCCCCGAAAATGCGATCGTCGCCGGCGTAGCCGTTGAGGTAATCATTACCACTGCCGCCAAACAGCAAGTCTCTGTCTGCATTCGGGCCAAGGGGGATATTGCTGGGCCGTCCTCCGTAAATATTGTCGTTGCCTTGTTCGCCCAGCAGAATGTCGTCGCCGTTGAAACCGCTGATAACGTCGTTGAGATTGCTGCCGATGAGCAAGTCGTCGCCGTCAGTGCCATTGAAAGTGCGAGCAACAGAATTCGGACCCGGAATCGAACTGCTCGCGGGTAGGGTAATCTGTTCGCAAATGCAATCGCGATCATCTGTAGTTTCCGTAGGAGTTTCCGTGGGAGTTTCCGTAGGAGTTTCCGTAGGAGTTTCCTTGGGAGTTTCCGTAGGAGTTTCCGTAGGAGTTTCCTTGGGAGTTTCCGTAGGAGTTTCCTTGGGAGTTTCCGTAGGAGTTTCCTTGGGAGTTTCCGTAGGAGTTTCCTTGGGAGTTTCCGTAGGAGTTTCCTTGGGAGTTTCCGTAGGAGTTTCCTTGGGAGTTTCCGTAGGAGTTTCCTTGGGAGT
>NZ_JAUBRN010000025.1:0-87967 GCF_036701875.1 Microcoleus sp. MON1_C5
GAAGTTACATCAGAAAATCTTTGGAATTGGTTTACTCACTGCTGTTATTGTACCTCATCTTTATGAGAAAGGCTATAGTATAAATCTTCACATTTATTGCGATCGTAGACATTTTCAACCAAAGAGCTATCAACTAATGGTTTCAAAATCTTTTCGGTCTCGCTTATTTCTTTATCAGTAAATTCAACTCGTTTGTTTGACTGGGCTGCTATGAATAAACGCTGCTCTTTTTCCCAATCATCCGTATACAGTCGCAAAAAAGTTAAACCTCTCACATCTATCGGTACTCGCAAAACACACATCCGACGCAGTAAATCTCTCGCCACTTCACTTTGCCTTGCCAATTGTTCTCGCAACATCGGTTCTGCATTCTTCGTTACCAATTCGGGATGCTTCCGCAGATACCCCGGTTTTCCCTTGCCGAGAGCCGCCAATTGAGTTAATAAAAAAACATGACCTTCAACCCGCTGAGATATCCACTTCAAATCAGCTAATGTATCAGTCAACCTTCGCTGCTGCAAAATCTCGACACCCGCCGCAAAATCCACACCTCGCAACACTTCTATATGCACCAATTCCGAATCCGGTGCTAACCCCGGATAGCGGGTATGTGCCAAATCCGCAGGCACTTCCCGGCTGGTTAAAATCGTTTGCGATTGGTGCTGCTGATAAACCAAAGCATTCAGCAACTTACCCAAATCCGGTGAAATAGCTCGATGTACCTGCGCCGCAGCCAAAATGTCTGGATTTCCCGCATCAACAGCAGGATGCAAAATAGATTCCAGGTTGTCGAGTACCAAAAGACAGCGAGTTTGTTGCAAACCAGCCATAATTTTCGCAATCTTTTCATCGGCAGTTTTCAACGCTTCCGCAGCCTGAATCCCCAAACCTTCACTTAACAGAAATCCAGCCACGTCATCAAAACTCGTTCCCTCCTTTACCTCGAAATACATCGCGCACTCGTAATCGCCACCGGGCAAACTTTCCCCCTTTTGAAAAACCGACTTCTGCCAATTCACTCCTAATGCTTCTGCAAGTTTGACAGCCAAACTCGTTTTGCCCATACCGCCTTGCCCGATTATCGCCAATACTTTCGGCGGCGAAGTGCCATCGGGCAGCATCTGTACTAATTTTGCCGTTAAATTTTCCACCAATTCATCCCGCCCTTTCCACACAGGAATAGAGTCAGGTAGTTGAGAGAAAGCCACTCTAATTACTTTGTCGGGAGGGACATCTGCGGGCACATCATCATTCTCGCTTTTGCCGTCAGTATTTTGTCCGCTGTTAATCTGACTACTGATACCGGGTTCGCCGTTAACGCCCCACGCTTCTGCCAACTTTTTCAAATTCTCTTTTTTGTCTCTACTCCACAGCTTCAGAGTAAAATTCCAATCGCTACAACCCCGCTTTGCCGTCTCCGGGCGGTTATCCGTTAGAATTTTGAGCTTTTTTCCGAGATAATCAGTCAGTACCTCGCCGATGTACTTTCTAACTTGCGAGTCAGATGTTGTCTTATTTGGTTTAAAGCTGCCTCTATCTTTCAGCAGGTGGCGCAGGGCTTCCAGTGTCGCCGTCACTAGCAAGTCTTTATCGTTATCTTTCCAACTGACGCGGAGATTAGAGATGCGATTTGTATCATTCAACGCATAATCTATTAGCGCCTCAACCAAATAACTGACTCGCTGCCAAGACTTTTCGCCTTTTCCCTGCGTGGGCATAGATTCCCAAAGTAAATTGCTAAAAAAAGTTTCGGGAAAGTTTCGGGAATCCCGATACCGAATGACTGTCCCGAATATCCCTAATGGCGATTATAGAACAGTTCCAGCCATTCTTTGCCTTCGGGTATCCCGAAATTCCACACTCAAATTAGTTGAGTTGGAAATGGTTTATGAAGTTATCAAAACAGCATCAATGGATGATTGGAGAGGCGATTCTCGGTACTGTAGTCGGTGCCATCAACTCTTCGGCGGGGATATTGTTGACTTTTGGGTTAGTAGGTTTCCACCGGGAGCATCCCGGTTTTGTAAATGGTTAAAAGTAGGATAAGAGCCAAAAGTTTTCGCCCTGCGCTATATCATAGAACGCAAAAGTTTCGCCCGCGCGCTAAGCGCACTGGCTTTGAGGAGCATCTAAAGTATGCGAGTTGGGAAGGAAAATGGCTCTCGAAGAAGGCATCTATATTTTACATTAATTCATTCAAGTAAGCACACCTAAGTTTCAGCATTTGATTAATATTTTCACGCCGCCACTGAGCCCCGGAAATTTTTAATCTTCTATCAATCTGTTTCACTAATGATTCCACGGCTCCCGAGCCAATAGAGCAAATATTTTGACTGGAGAAGAGTTGATAGTTAACTATGCGATTCCGATGTTTTGTTATGTAGTTACAAAAGTTGGTACTCTGACGGCTACGGCACAACTCAAACAACTTAATGGTTTCATCTACACGGCCTTCCCACAACAATTTTTTTGCTCTATACAGCCGTTTGTTTGACCCTCCTACTTTGTGCAGATTTTCTACTAAATGATACCCGTCTAAGATTTCTCGGCGATTGCCATCTGGATTGAATTTACCGATGATATTCCAAATTCCATCGTGTCCATCGCCTACACAAGTCAGTAGGGAATTTAACGGCTGACGATTGACATAATCAATCAACACTTCATTTTCCAGAAAATATGCAGCATAAAAGCTGTCATGAAGACTAACTGCTTTATAATCGAGCCAGTGAGAACCCTCCCCTTTTGGTCCTCTAATACGCACTTTCCCTCCATCCACGCTGGTTTCTTTAACGGGGGCTGCCGCTACTGGTTCGACCCACTCTTGGTTTTCTACCAATCTATGTAAAGTGGTATGACCTATCTTGACTCCCGTCTGTACCTCAATTTCTTTAGATGCCTTGGAATAGGATAACACGGCCACTTGTCGCAGACAGCATTTCTCGAAAAAAGGGGCCAACCGAGTCGATTTTTTGAGGTTTAATTGTTCCGCTTGTTTTTCGGTAATTTTTAACTCACCCACACAGCTTTTTACTGTTCGGGGACGTCCTTTGTCTGTTCCCGTTGTTTCTTTGATAAAAAAAAAGCAACTTGGGGCCCCACTATCTCTATCCATTGTTTTCTCAGGTGCCCTTCTATTGTTTCCAGGCTCTTTAATGCCTCGGGGGGAGTGTTTCTGTATAAAATTTTGGCGATTTCAGCAGTATGGGCTTGTAAACGTGCTTGTTCGTCAGGCGTCATGTTGGGTCCGTCAAAATTATTTATTGACTATTGTAACTCTTGAGATACTCTATTCTTCAATTGCTCTAAAATGGCTCATTGACTCTAAAACAGATTTTTTTGGGAAGCTAAGTGTAGGTTTTACCACAAAGGGATAGATTTTATCATACTTTTGCCTACTTGCAAAATCGGGATGCTCCCCATCGCTTCTTCATAGGTCATAACTAAAATGTTGCTAAAAAGTAGAGGCTATCAAGTATCTCAGCGTGCGCTATCTGCAATCTGCTTCAAGGTTTCAATTTGTTTCGCGCGAGCGTCCCGTTCTTTTGGCGACAATTGTGAAGTGGTTTTTGGTGCTTCCGACACAGCCAAATCTTTTAACAACGTTGAACCCATTTCTCCCAGTTTCGACGCTTGGGCTAGTTTGAGCGCTTCATCTAGCGCGTTGTACCATAAACCTGCCTCAGCATAGATATTAGCTTTCTCAACGCTATTTACTGCTGTGTTGAGTTTACTTTGCACGGCTGCAGGCATTGCTATAACCTCAATATTTGCCTCGCTTACTAGATCGCCTGATGGGTTATCTGGGTCGCAATTGATAACAACTTGCCAAAGATATTGTTTCTCCTGTTGCAATCCTTGTTCGCTATTCGAGAAGGGGGATAATTTCATAATTCCCGGTGAACTCTGCAAGGACATCTGGCGAACTTGTTTGGGTTTAGCACCTGGAACCCACTCGTAAATCGTGAATTTTATTGGCTTGGAGGCAGAATCATTAGGCACAAACCAAGCGAACGTAGGATGTCGAGAAATCGTTCGTCCGACGTAGTTCACAGAGGCAAGAACGGTTAGCGGCATATCTCCTCCAGAACACCCTCTAGTCGTTCCTCCATCCGATCTTCTTTCTGGAGGGACAGGCTTTTGATCGCCCGGTGCATAACCCGCCAGAACTGCCGGAGTTACAATCAGCGTTAAACTCAATGCACAACTGGTGAGTATTTTGATGTTGATGCGTTTGTTTGGGAACCATTGGATTGGAATCATCATATAGTTCTATGAGTAGTGCGCTATGCGATCACACGGGTTCACCGATCGGAATTAGATGTCACAAATCTGCGATCAGCCTTGCTTTCCTGAGAAAGAATTGGAGTACAGTCTCTTCTCTGGAAATAATATCGACTCTGCCCTCCATCCCCAATTGGATGGAACAGTGTTTTTTTCCCTGATGTAAAGCAAGGCTTTCTGGCTCAATTGTTACCTCGTAGAAAGAACCTCCTGCAACCGCTTTCTGAGGAGTAGCTGTTGTAGAGGTAAGCGCATCACTACTATTCCTTTGAGGGGAAAACGTATCTGGGGAAATCGCTTTGACCTTACCTTTAAGAGTACCGTAATCTGGATAAGGACAAGCAGAAACCCGCAAAAGTACGTTTTGTCCAACTTTCAACTTGCTTTTATTCTCAGATGCCACCGCTGCTTTAATCACCAATGGGGCATCACTAGGGACAATTTGGGCTATTTCCTCTCCAGGGCGCACAGTTTGACCGGAGTTTCGCAGGTTTAGCTTAGAGATGATACCGTCTGCTGTGGCAGTAATGGCAGTCTGGCTGAGGTCGATTTCCACTTGTTTGAGTTCGCGGGTATCGCGCTCAACTGTTTGCTCAATTCCAATCCGTTGCTGGATGAGAGCTTTGCGTTCTTTGTCTAATGTAGCGACGGCGGCAACACCCGCAGCTTTTTCTTGGCCAATGCGCTCAGAAGCGATCGCGACTTCTGCATTACTCGGATTGAGTGCAGCCATTGCGCCTCGCCGTCTAGCAAAAGCTGCCACGACAGCTTGTTGCAACCGTTCAATTGTTTGTTTTTGTCCCTCAATTACCGCTTTTTGCGCCTCAACGGCTGACGATTGCTGGTCAGCAGCGAGTTGTGCTTCCTCCAATTGATTTTTAGAAAGCGCTCCTTCATTGGCTACAGCCTGATATCGGTTGTGCTTTGATCTAGCTGCTCCCAAAGCAGCCTGAGTCGCGCTTAAGTTAGCTTGTGCTGACTTTAACTCCGCAAAACCTTTTTGTAATTCCTCCTGGGCGATTTTAACGTTCGCCTCGGTTTCTTGGACTTCAGTAACAGTAGTAATTTGTTTGTTTTGATAGTCCCGGCTGCGGTGCGAAAGTTCAGCTTTAGCAGCAGCGACAACGCGGGTGAAGCGGTCAGTTTCGGCTATAATCTGCCGATTGAGGGCACTAATCTGGGCATTGATTTGAACGAGTTGTAACTGGGTCTGCTGAATGTTGCTTTGCAGTTGGCTTTTTTTCGTTTGAAGGCGAGAGTCGTCGATAGTAGCAATGACATCTCCTTTTTTGACAACTTGATTCTGTTTAACCCAAACGCGCATAACTGGACCTTCCGCAGCCGCCTGAACGAGTCGCAATTCGCCAGCAGGACGGATGTTTGCCTCGGCTTTGACGGTGACCTTATATTTGGTCACAGAGGCAACGGTAATCGCTATTCCTACAAAAGCAAGCATAACCATTCCACCAACGGTAGTCCAACGACCAAGTGGCGGGAGAAAATCGCTCTCTTGAATTGGGGGCAGATAGTTTGAGTTGGAGTTGTTAAGCATGATGGTTGTAATTGCTGATTGCAGGGACTTTGCCGTTGGAATGAGAGCCAGAGGACTTCACCACCAAACCATTCGTTGCTGGGACAATATCGTCTAAAAAGTCTAAGTGTTCGCCAGGAAGATGACGCAGCTCCTCTGGAGTGCCTTGGATTTTCAAGTGCCCTTCCTCCAGCAGTACAATCCAATCCGCTCGCTGGATGACTTTAGGACGGTGGCTAATCATAATTGTGATTTTGCCCTGCCGATGGTACAGCAGTTTATCTAGCACGGAGGCTTCACTTACGGGGTCGAGAGCGCCAGTGGATTCATCTAAAATTAGTACGGGCGGGTCAGTAACGATAGCTCTGGCTATGGCTAATCTCTGTCGTTGTCCACCAGAGATATTGGCGCCAAATTCTCCTAAAACAGTTTGATATTTATCGGGCAGTTTACTAATAAACTCATCTGCACCAGCAATCTGGCAAGCCTCAACAATTTGTTCAAAACTGATGTGGGGATAGCTGAAGAGGAAGTTGTCAATAATTGAGCGACTCCAGAAGTGAGGTTCTTGCGGGACTAACACCACTTGTTGTCGCAGACACTCCAAAGAAAGGTCTTGCTGGTTGTACAAACCATAGCGGATATTACCAGATTGGGAAGAATATAAACCAGCAATCAGTTTAGCGAGGGTACTTTTGCCACAGCCCGATTTACCAATTAAGGCAGTTACTTGAGCGCCGGGGATGGTGAGGGAGAAATCTTCCAGGAGGTCAACTCTACCCGCGTGGTGGAAGTTGAGGTTGGTGCAGATAATATCAGCATCGCCCTTAATTTCTGCTTTTGGCTTTTTAAAGTCATTTTCGTCTTCCGGCGTGGCATCGATGACTTCTGTTAGGCGTTGGATCACAATCTGGGCAGTAATAAACTCATCAATTAACCCGATTACCGAACCCAGGAAGCCGAGAAAGTTGCCACTCAATCCGCTATATGCTAATAGCTGACCGATGGTTAATGTGCGATTAATCACCAGGTAGCTGCCTAACCAGAGTAGGGCAATACTGGTGAAATTGGAAATAATACTGGTGATTGTGCTGCTATAAAGCCCCAGCTTCATCGTAGTCCAGGCCAGGTTGGCAAGGCGACCGTAATTTGTCTGATACTCTTGCCAAGCTTGTGGGGTGGCTTGGGTGGTTTTGAGAACCTGGACACCGCGAAAGGTTTCGACGAGAAAGCCTTGGTTTTCTGTACCCAAGACAATCTGGTTGCGGGTTTTCTGGCGCAAGGCTGGGAGAAAAAGCAGGTTGACGAGGGTGACGATGACAAAAGCGGCTAAGGAAGCTAGAGTCAGTTGCCAACTGTAGAACAGCATCAAGCCTAAGGAAACCAATGCGATAAAAAATTGGCTGGGTAAACCCAGAACAATTTGGGAAACTAGCTCATTGATGGCATTAACATCAGCAATGCGACTAACGACTTCCCCACTGCGGCGTCCTTCAAAATACGAAAGGGGCAAGTGTAGGAGTTTTCGCCCGTATTCTAGGATTAGTCCTAATTGCAGCCGTTGACCAAAGTGACCGATGAGATGAGATTGTACCAAACCGATCGCACTACTGAATAGATTCATGGCGATGACGCCAATTGCTACGGTGGTTAGCAGTTGGGTATCTCCCCGCACCAACACGTCATCGGTGAGGAGTTGCATCATCAAAGGGGAAGCGAGGGAAAGCAGTCCGATGGCAATGTTGATTGCAATCGCTTGGATGAGAATGGCGCGATAGGGCCAGACGCGCACCAGATAACGCCCAAATCCGCCTACTTTATCCTCCGGTTGTTGATAAAAACGGCTGTCGTCTGCCTCCAGCAGTAGCATCACGCCATTGTCCCAACCCTTGACTAACTCCTCGCGGGTGAGGTAACGGATGCCGACGCCAGGGTCAGCAATTACATATTTTTTCCCCTTTTGCCCGTACAAAACAACCCAGTGGTAGCCTTTCCAGTGAATGATGGCTGGTAGGGGAGCTTTATGTAATTGGTCAAGCATTTGTGGGGAGGCTTTGACGGGGCGGGTATTGAATCCTAGAGCTTCTGCACCCCGACTCAAACCCAGCAGGGAGGTTCCTTGCGACCCGGTGCCGACTGCTTCCCGAATCCTATTGATGGTAAAGGTACGTCCGTACTGTTTGGCAACAGTAGCAAGGCAGGCAGCACCGCAGTCTTCTTCACTGTGTTGTAGAACAATCTGGTATCTCATTTTTAGGAGGAATGACTGGTAAAAAAAGACAGTCGGCCAAAAAGTCCGACTCGATCACGGGTTGAGTTTTGTAACTTAGATGTCTAACGACTGAGAACCGAATACTGTCCTTAGACATCTAAAAGTTGCTTAGTCTGTCTTTTAGCCTTACTTCAAGCAAAAGCACGGTAGTATACGTCGTAGGTAGACCCACTTCCACTCACTCGTGCTCGCGTTAGCGCACCGTTGGTGTTGCCTGCGGTAAATCCTCCCATTGAGTCATCACTATCTGGCCAGTCAGCGTCGAAAAGTTGAACCCGTGCCGAAGAACCTGGAGTCGTGCGGCTTCGGTTAACCAAGCGAGTTTGACCTGAGTTCATGCCGTAGTCTCCCCATATCTTTGTGCCATTGACTGTGATATAGGTATCATCATTGCTGAGACTGTCTGCACCAGCCTTGATGGCTTGAATGCGATCTATTGTTAGGCGAAGTCCACCTTCTACGACAGCCGCTTCTGCGGGAGTTAATTTGCTAAACAGTTGTTCATGTTGATTGTCTTTCATTTTTAATCCTCAGTTGTTGATTGTTTGCGAAAGCCTTACTTGATTTGCAGGCTTGGTACTGGAGATCCCCTTGCATCCCCCTTAAGAAGGGGGACTGTGAAGATTTTCGGTTCCCCCCCCTAAGGGGACTAGGGGGATCTATGCAAAATTAGACAACGTAAGCAGTTAATACTTTAGAAACCGTTCCTAAAGACTCTTCATCGAAGAAATTTTGTTGTCGAAACCTCCCAAATTGCGGTGTTGCTGACCGGGCCGTAGAACGAAACTGGGTCCTGTAAAATTGGCATTGGTGTAGAATGCCCAGGTTTGTCGGGTATTGTTATAGACGGAGGAGATAACGTCATTCCATCCTAGGCCTTGGCGAACTAGATTGGAACTAGCTGGCAGATCCCTCCTCACTCCAGTGAAGTTGGGACCAGCCGAAACCAAGATGCCGCCCTGAATTGCAGCCGCGGATTCCTGGCACAAATCTTCTACAGTGTCGAGCGCAAATAGACCCTTGGTTTGGTTGTTGATTGTAGACATTGTTTTTCTCCTTGATTTGAGATTGTTGTTTGAACTGAAGTTAAGCTTGTTTGCTTAATTAATACGATAAATAAATAGATGGGATGAAACTAGAGTAGTTTGTGCCAAGTTAATTGCTTAAGTTGGTATTTCCTGTTGCTCTCTAAAGTAGTTATCATTGCACAACTCTGCAATGGATAAGTAGGACTTGCTGAATAAGTCGGCGATCACAAAAACTATTCTTGTCGATGCTCATCCCCAACATCCGGGTTTCTTACCCCTTTATCTTTTAGTCGGGGTCGGCCGACTTTGTATGTCTAGACGCGGTTTCAACCGCCGAGTCTTCCTTTCAAAATCTTGGTTTTGAGGTTACGTCCTATCCTAGCAAAATTCCAGTTTCTACCCGTAATGGGCCAAGTTAACTCACACAAAGTTCCTTTCTCTCCGAGACAGGTTCGCTTAAAGTTTCCTTTTAATTTTTTCGCGAGATTTAGACACTGCTTTGTGCCTCGACCTTCAAAGGAAGAGCAAATGCTAGATCCATTATCTTTAATACTTAGAGTGTACCAGCCTTTATTTGAAGAGCCAGTAGCACTGAGACGGGTCAATTTTTTAGAGTGTTTTCCGACATTGCACAGTGCTTCTTCCAGAAATTGGCAGAGTTCTCGCTTTTGTTCCAGGCTTAAGTATTGCTCTTCAATTGGCTCGAACGAATAAGCTTTAACTTTGAGCGTTTTAAAGGAAGGAAAGTTGCGCTGGAGTGTATGGCTGTAGACTTCATAAAGCAGGTCGCGAATCGGTATCTTTAAGTCGAGGATTAGACCACTGCCCAGGCGGAAACTTTCCTTTCGATCGAGGGCTTCTAGTTTCAGGTATTCGCCGACTTCTCTGATTTCCCAGTTCAAATCTTTCAGCTCTTCAAGCAATCGATTTGGTTCTAAATCTTGGTCTTGAACGTGCCTCAAAATATTGGCTAGCGTTTGCAGAGGGCCATTATGAATTTCAACAAATGTCCGTTCGATGGTGTGTTGGCGGATCTCAATCTGAAACCTCAAAAATCGGTCGTATTGATAGAAAGTGTTCAAGATTGCACCATTAATGACTAAAATTAATAAAGCTGGTGCTGCTGGAATCCACCATCCCCCGATGATGAAGGCATAACTAATTCCCACTAACCCAAGACTGGCAGCGGCAACATACACGAGGTTTTTTAAGGGAGATTGAGTCAGCCGACCGAGATAAATAGCTAAAACACCCCAACCAACAATCCAAAGATATTCCCAACTCTGCGACCAGGTTTTTAAAAGGGGTCGTCCATCGAGAACTGCACTGACGATTTGGCTGGTAACATGAGCATGAAACTCTACGCCATAAATTTTCCCAGGCGGTTGCACATTAGCGATCCCAGAAGTATTGATAAAGTCTTTAATACTAGGAGCTGTTTTCCCAATCAGAACAATTCGGCTGCCGAAAATATCGCGCAACAGATCGGGATTACCTTTGGCGGCTTCAATATCGTTAATATCTTGAAGGGATAGCGTGCGAAATCGTTCCCGACCGTTGCGATAATTGAGGAGTAGCTGAACACCAAAATCATCAGCGCCCGCGTAGCCCCCAGAATAGGGGAAAAAGCGAGGAAGTTCAGTCGAACCAAACCGCATCGCCTTGCGATCGCGAATGCCATTGCTCAGTTCAACGCCTTCAGCTTTGAGATAGGTTTGTGCCAGTCGCAAAGGCAGGGAAAAGACATATTTTTTATCGTTTTCAGGTCTATTTATTCCCAAGAGTGCACGCCTGACCTTGCCGTCATCATCGGAAAGGTAATCTATAAAAGCGATTTTTTCTGGGGGTAAGTCGGGGGGCGGCTTAATAGAAACAGGTATAACTTTTTCCACCACAATCAGATTTTTGATATCTTTAAAAGTTGCAACCAGTTCGGCATAACCGGGTTCAACGGGTAGATCTCTAACAATATCAAGACCGATAACTCGGGGCCGATACTTCTGCAACGTTCTTAACAGTTTGGCAATTTCGCGATCGGGTATAGGGTAATTTCTGATACGTTGGATATCGGCTTCATCAATTCCCACAATCACAATTCGTTCGTCGATACGTTCAGATGGTCGCAGCCTCAGAAACGAGTCGAAAGTTACCCATTCTATCACTTGCAGCGCTCCACTCAAACGAACGAGTACAATCAGAACTATAGCAACAATCCCTGGCAGTGTTCCTACAGACCAGATGCTAAATTCTTTTTTAATTTTGCTCGAAATAGTGGGTAACAACTGTTTCTTCCTTAACAAAACCAATCAATCAATAAACCCCTCTTCTCTGGCTCGTTTTTCCGTTTGAATGCGGAGACTTTTGCCATCTTCCGGGTAAACGCCTAAAACGTCTTGAACTTTTGTCCAGTAGTGGCGTACTGTCCTGAGGGATAGGTTCATGCGATCGGCGATCGCTTTATCTTCCAATTCTTCTTCAAAAGCGAGATTGAGTACCTCAAGCCACTCTGGCTTGACTTCCCCTGGTGGCCTTTTCAAATCTTTGGTATGGGTAACTCCTTTGAGTGCCAAGTCAATCCGCTTCAACATCTCCTGGCTGGAAAGTCCTTTGTCAGCTACGGTAAATCCTCCTTCATGAGCATCGATATCTGGTTTAATCCGCACCAGTGCCTTGACATAACTGCTTTGTACGACCAAATTTAAGGTGGAATAGTTTTTCATTAAAGTTCCCAGGCTTTTTATGCCTCGATTGATTTCGGCAGTATTCCCGAAGGTTTCTGGCAGGGAAAGATCCATAATAACGAGGTTAGGCTCAAATGCTTCGACCTGTTGCAGAGCATTCTGGGCTGTTTTAGCGCTAAGGATTTCGGCTTGTGGGTACTGCCGTTTCAGCAAGTCGATCGTTCCGCTTAAGATTAGTTCGTGGTCATCCACTACAAGTATTTTGAGTGTCTCTGGTTCTGGTAAATCTTGGCTCATCGTTGAAACCGTAATTGGTAATTGGGCATTGGGTATTGGACATTGGTAGATAGTGACCAAAGATACCTATCGGTGTATCCGTGCCATCCGTGTCGTGCTGTTGGTAATCGGTAATCGGTAATTGGTAATTGGTAAGTTCTTACCCAGTAAGCATTTAGCTCGATCGGTGTGGGGCAAGTATGTTTTTATTATCAAAATAACTAAGAAAAATCCAGTTTGGGGTTAATTTAAGTTTTTTGCTTCAGTTAACGCTCCCAAATCCAAGTTTAGTATCCCCTTGGTACTCTCTCCCTCTCTCTGTACTCTCTGTGGTTAATTATAAATGTGGTAGAAAACGCGAATTTAGTATGAGTCATACAAATCGTCGATTTAAGTGATGAAATTAATTTCATTTTTTATGATAGAGAAATCAGCTAGACAATATATTGCACAATTGTGCAAACTCGATCGCACAAACCTGCAATTGGGCTGGTAAACTACTACAGTCTGCTTTAAAACGGCTGATAGCGCACTGAAAAGTAGATACCCTTATCTTGCAGCGAGTTTCCCCGATCGCCCACTGAAATTAAGGGGAGGCCGTAGTCTAGGCGCAACGATAAATCAGGGGCAATCTGCCATCGCAAACCCAGTCCTAAACTGGCAATTGTAGCTGGATCTGGGTCAAGATCTCGATTGTTCCAGACCGTTCCGATTTCAAAAGAAGGCGCTAACTGGAGTGCGCTGGGATCTGACGCGAGGGGAATGCGAACTTCAACTGAACCCAGGATGCCGTTGTCGGCAACGAGTTGGTTTTGTCGGTAGCCGCGAACTGTATCGACTCCACCAATACTGAAGCGTTCTAAAGGTAGCAAAGAATCTGGAGTTAGCTGAGCATCAATTCGCGCTACTAGCACATTTCTGCGCGATAACTGCTGTACCCACTGAAATTGTCCCAACCAGGAAAAGAATCGCCCGTCAGTACCCGTGTTGTTGATGGTTGCATCAAAGGCATCTATCCCTAGACTGAATTGAGAGCGAGCGGCTAAAACTCGTCTTCTGCCCCTATCGACCCAATCTTGAGAAAACCGAATTACTGTAACCTTAGATTCGCCTTTTTCAGGACCTTCTGTGAAGGAAAAGGGCCTATCGTCGAGGATATACGTTTGGCTGCGACGCCGATCTAAACCTAAGCTTAATGCAAATTCACGGGTTGGTGTTCTGGTAATGGGCTGGCGGAAATTGAGGGCATAGGTTTGAGTCTCACTTCTAATACCGATATCCCGGAACTCTCGTTCAATAATTCGGCTATCGCCATTGTTATAGCGGAAGTTAAGGGCACCGTTACGAGCATTAATGGGGATGGTATAGTTGATGTCGTAGAGGTCGAGTCCTTCAGTACGACCGTATTGGGCTGCTAAGCGATCGCCAAATCCCAACAGATTATCATGACTGACTTGCACGCTGCCTTGGACTGAACCAATGCTAGGAGATTGGTTGTTTTCAACCGTGATCGCACTGTGAAAGGCAGGGGCTTCTTTGAGATTGATTCGCAAGATATTGCGACCCGGAGTGCTGCCTGCGGTTAACTCGGCATTTACCCTCTCGATAAGCGGATCGAGTTGCAAAAGTTGCAAAGCTTCTTCTAAGCGTTGCTGGTTTAATGGGGTAGAGGTGGCAAGTTCGAGGCGCGATCGCACGTATCCTTCTCGCAATCGAGTTAACCCACCGATTTCAATCTGCTTGATTTCGCCCTCTACCGCTTGAATTTGGACTATACCACTGTTGAGGTCTTGATTGTTGGGCAGGAAGGCTCCAGAGGTAATGTAGCCGTTTTTAATATAGAGTTGAATAATGGCAGAGCGCAGTTCGAGTAACTCTTCAAACGTGACTGAACGGTTCTCGTAAGGCTGAATTAATTTGGCAATTTCGTCCTCTAAGACGGTGTTTCCCAGCACTTCTACTTTTTTGATGAAAAAGCGATCGCCCGATGGGGAAGTAACTTCAGGTGACTCTTGAGTTGGGGGAGTTTGCAGTTCGGGTTCCGGTGGTGGTGAAGGCGTTTCATTAGGGAGAAGACGGGGTGTTTGAGAGGGATTGGGAATCGTTTGTTCGATCGCGTCAGGTGCGTTAGGGGGAATGGTAACACCTGGT
Source organism: Microcoleus sp. MON1_C5 (assembly GCF_036701875.1). NCBI lineage: Bacteria > Bacillati > Cyanobacteriota > Cyanophyceae > Oscillatoriales > Microcoleaceae > Microcoleus > Microcoleus sp. MON1_C5. Next base: position 14,224 of record NZ_JAUBRN010000025.1, read on the forward strand.
GGCGGTGCGGATTGGGCGATCGCACTGAGGGTAAAGCAAGCTGAGGTTGCGATGCAAGAACCTGAAATGGCAACCCACCTGAAGATTGGGTACATATTTATGTTATTGAATTAAGGACACTCTCGACTCAACACGAGTTTCCCATTAGGCAGTCGATACACGCCTTGGGGTTCTACAATGGAGTCGCCTTTCTGCCAAGGGCGATTTGGGTTGGTATTTGTGGGTGTGCTGTCATTGGGCAAACTTTCTATGTCTACTGTGGGAAAGGTGGACATCTGAGCATCTCCGGGGCGCTGGGGTAAGCCACCAGTTCCTGTAACGGTGAAGCTGCCCCTGGTTGGTTGATTGCGGCGGACAATGCAGCTATTCGCCAGAAGGCTGTCAGTGTCAATCTGATTGTCTGGTAATTCGGTGAGGTTGTTTTGGATAAAGCTGACATCGGGTGTGGTGATGATTCCACTGGCTGCGACATCGACTCGGTTATTGGCATCAAGGGTTTTTGGGGGATCCTCACGAGAAGATGCGGGGCCGTAGTTTTCGCCGAAGGAAACAGGAGTATTTAGGTTAAGGTCACCACCTTTGCCATCAGGAGCATAAGCTAGGATATCGCTGTCATCGAAAGCGATGATGGATCCAGCAGTCAGGATAATGTTGCCGCCACCTCCTGTACCTCCTTGGGCAACGAAGGTTGTGATATCACTGTCACCATATAGGCGAATCGTGTCTGCAGTGATGGTGATGTCACCCCCAGAAGATTGCTGGGCGACGGTTGTAATTGTGCCATCGTTGGCTTTTAGGGTGTCTCGGACTGTAATCTTGATATTGCCTGCTAGTCCTTCTCTTAAGCTGTTGGCTGATACCTGTGCTCCATCGCGCACCAGCAAGCGACCCGTATCAATCGTCAAATTCCCTGCATCCCCACTCCCTGTACTCGCAGCCAACAAGCCACTGGGAACCTCACCATCGGCTGAAATACCAGTACCAATCACCTCGACCGAATCAGAAGCCGTAATCTGCAACCTGCCGCCGTTGCCTTCACCTCTAGTACCGGCTGATACCTGTGATCGATCGTTCACCAGCAAGCGCCCCGTATCAATCGTTAAGTCTCCTCCAGTTCCCGTTCCTGTAATGGTCACATTAGCATTCAGCAACGAACTCTCACTCAGAACAACCTCTGTTGTGCGTACCAGTACCTTCCCGCCATTTTCTGCTCCCAAGGTGTTAGCCCAAATCTTCGAGCTTTGTGTCATCTCCAACCGCGCACCTCGAATCTGAATGTCACCGCCCCCTTCTCCACTGGCATCCACAAACGCCCTGTTTGATAGCGATATATTGCCAAAATCATTAATCGAGTCATACCCCAGGACAAAGCGGTTCCCACTCTGACTCAAACTCACTTGACCCACTCGGGCCACACTACCGAGTTCAATTCGTCCTTGTGCTGCGTTTAGCCTGCCTCCCTCTAGCAACACATCCCCACCCACCAGCGCTAGGGTTCGACCCGATCGCACCTGTAGTCCTGGGGGACCATTATCTGAACTAGGCTCACCAATCAAGCTAGGTGCTTGCGAACGATTGACAATCGGTTGAGCGGCAACGGCATTAAACCACAAAGCTGAGGGACTAACTGTGAGTAAATTACTCGTTGCAGGTTGTGTGGCGCTAAATAGTCCTGCATCGCCCAGCTTTACCGCATCAGCCGTCGTTGCCAAAAATGAACCCTGCACGTCTAAACTGGCAGCAGGCCCGAACACAATGCCGTTTGGATTAATCAAAAACAAATTAGCATTGCCATTAACTCCCAACCTGCCATTAATTTCAGAACGGTTCACCCCGGTCACGCGAGAGAGAATGTTTAATATCCCTGCTGGATTGGTGAAATAAGCGCCTCGTCCTTCTAAAACACTCAATTGTTCAAAACTGTGAAACAGATTAGCGCCTCGAATTGCGCCACCATCAATGCGATCGCTAACAATACCATTGATAGTGACATCGGGTGTAACAATAGAACTTTCAGCCCCCAGTGTATGGTCAGGCACGATTTGAGCATTAACGCGCTCGCCCCCTCCTACGAGGAGTGTCCCAAATATGGCGACGCAACCCCCAATATTCCGCTGCCAACACCGATCGAACCAGCTTTTAGCAATCATAGGTTAATTTCCAAAACACGTTGAGAAATCGATCGCTGGAGTTTACTTGCGAGCATTATAATCATGCGATCGGGAAATGTTAGCTTGATTAACAATAATCAATGTCGCTCAATATCGAAGTCAGGCATTCACCTATTATGCTATGTTAATTGCAAACCAAAGCTAGAAAGGGGTTTAAACTCCAGCTTGGTTTTATAGCAAAATAGAGAATTAAAATCTTCACGATATCCTACCATATCTTACTACCATGCCAAGCCGACACCGCCGATTCTGTGTCCGCCACGTTCTGATAATTTTATTCCTAACCAGCCTCACCATTTGTCTGGAACCAGATCGTGTTTCTTTTAATTCTTTACAACTTATTAGATGGGGAGAAGTAGCAACCGCACAGTCTGCCAATTCCAGCCAACTCGTACAACAAGGAATTGAACGATATAAAACAGGAGACTTCCAAGGCGCGATCGCACTTTGGCAAACCGCCTTAACCGCCTATCAAAGCACTAACAACCGTGCTAACGAGGCGATCGTTCGAGAAAAACTAGCCCTAGCCTATCAGCAAATCGGTCAATTCGGGTCAGCGATCGATTATTGGAAAAGTGCGATCGCCAACTATCGCTCATCAAAAGATTTCGTGAAAGAGGGACGGTTACTCACAGAACTCGCTCAAACTTACAGCCGTTTGGGGCAAAATAGAGAAGCGATCGCGCTTTTATGCGGTGCTTCTGAGGCTGATGAAATTTGCCTCAGAAGTGAAGGAAGTGCTTTGCAAATTGCCCGAGAATTTAGCGATCACCAAGGAGAAGCGGCGGCTTTGGGAAGTTTGGGAGAAGGATATCGCCGACTGGGAAAGTACGATCGAGCCATTGAAACTCTAGAGGTTAGCTTAAAGATTGTCGATGAGATTAACTCACCAGTTAATCGCGCCTCACTGCTTAATAGTCTCGGTAATGCTTACTTTAGTAAAGCTCAACTGAACGAGCAGCGTGCTGATTCTGCTAAGTTCAGAAATGCAGAAAATAAGGCTAATGAATTCATTAAAGAAGCTACTGCTAATTACACAAAAGCTTTAGATTATTTCGAGATCAGTCTCAAACTAACCCGGACTCAAAATGACCCATCGAGTCAAATGCGATCGCTTCTCAATTTGATTCAACTTTATTACCGCCCAAAATATTTTAAGTTACCCGATCGCACTAATAAAGCAGGGCAAGCAGTGCAAGAAGCTCTAACCCTACTTAATAGCATCCCCGATTCTCCCAATAAAGTCTATGCAGCCATCGATCTAGCCGAACTAGAACAACCTGTTGATTCTATTAATTATAGTTCATTCCAATCTCAATGTCCGCCCCAAAAACTCAACGAATTGCAGGCAGAGGAATTGCTGCAGAAAGCTGTTTTTATTGCTCGAAGCATTAAAGATTATCGCTCCGAATCATTTGCTTTAGGTAAACTCGCTCATCTCTACGAATGCCGTAAAGACTACAATAAAGTCTTAGATTTTACCAAACAGGCAAGATTGGCAGCAGACCAAAACTTAGGTGCTAGAGATAGTCTTTATTTGTGGGAGTGGCAGGCGGGACGAATATTTAAGGCGCAGGGGAAAGAATCTGAGGCAATTGCTGCTTACGAACGCGCGATCGCAACTTTAGAAGGCTCAGGAGGTATTCGAGACAATTTGTTAATTACCCAGCGAGACTTGCAATTTAGCTTTCGGGATACGATTACTCCTCTCTACCGTGAGTTTGCTCAGTTAAAGCTAGAGCGTGCTGAAGCGCTGTCCATTGCAAGTCTTGAGTACCAAAAGGAACTCGATTCTGCACTCAACGCGATTGATTCTTTGAAACTAGCAGAATTGCAAAATTACTTCGGCAATGATTGTGTCTTTACCGTTTTTGAGCCGGAACGAGTTGATGACTTAGAAAGAGAAGACACTGCTGTCTTTAGTTCGATAATTTTGGACGATCGAACGGCAATTGTGGTGAGTTTACCCAATCCTGAAAAGAAGAGCAAGCCAAATACTGAAAGAAGATTGAAACGGCTAGTCTGGATCGACAATAGTAAAAAACTTACAGAAGAAATCAAAAAATTCCGTATAGAAATTCAGAAATTTTACGATCCTACTGACGCTTTTTTAACACCAGCACAAAATCTATATGACTCTCTGATTCGCCCTTTCGCCTCTGATATAAACCCAGCAAAAATCAAAACTCTCGTTTTCATCCAAGATGGGCTATTACGCAGCGTACCAATGGCTGCACTCCACGATGGTGAAGATTTTCTAGTTCAGAAATACGCCATTGCTACGACTCCTGGGTTGCGTTTGACTTCCCCTAACTCCCTAAACTTTCAAAGTCTGCGGACTTTAGCTTTGGGGTTAAGCGAAGCGGCTACCGTTGATGGTGAAGAATTTAAGCCTTTGGCAAATGTCACTAATGAAGTCGATCGAGTTGTTAAGCTATTTCCAGGTAGCAAGAAACTCTTGAACGAACAATTTACTCCTGAGAGTTTAGAGCAAGAACTTAAACAAACAATTTACCCGATTATTCACATGGCCACTCACGGTCAATTTGGCACTATTCCAGAAGATAGCTTTCTAGTGACGGGTAATAATGAGAAGATAACAATTACTCAGCTAGAGAGTGATATTCGCCGCTTTAGTAAAGGTACAGAGCCAGTTGAATTGCTCGCGCTCACGGCTTGTCAAACCGGTATAGGAGATGACCGTGCTACCCTAGGTATGGCTGGCATTACGGTGCAAGCAGGCGTCAGAAGTGCTTTGGCTTCTCTTTGGTACGTTGACGATGCTTTTACACAAGAATTAGTCGGTAAGTTTTACGAGAACTTGCGATCGCAAATGAGCAAAGCAGAAGCCCTAAAAGAAGCACAGAAGGCGCTGATCCATCGAAACAAGAATATACATCCCGCTAAATGGGCCTCCTTTATCCTGATCGGTAACTGGCTTTGACACTCCCGCCGTCAAGCTACGCACTCGATGGGGGATTCTTAAACTCACATTTAAGATTTCCTGCTTCACAGATTCTTAACGCTTGCGTTACCGCCCCCGTCAGACCATAACATCTCGTTTCAATCCTACCCATTTAAGGATGGTGAGCCAATAAATATCTAATCACTACGTATTTATCCCTACCCGCGCTCCGCACCGAATGGATTGAATAGCCTCGACCCCATTCAAGAGCGGATACTTAGCCAGAGCTAGGGCGGGTATTTTGGAAAATATGGCGTACACCTTTCCCTCACGGGCATCTCGGCAACTGCATAAGCTCAAAAGCCTGACATCTATACATGGATAAAGCTAGTTGAAAAGGTGAATTAAGCTGACCAAAGCGAACATCCCAATCTGTGCAAACAACGTTTTTTCTAAGATTGACAGCCGGAGAGCTCGCTTGGGTCTGTATCTAAGTGAGAGCTATTGGGCCGGCACTACAGACTCGCAAAAATGAGATGCTCCCGTTTCCACCTCTGCTTTGACAAAAATCAACAGGCAGTGTCGCGTTGCCCTATCGAACAAACTTTAAACAGCGAGGAAGTATCGAAACTCTATTTTTGTAATGATTGTCCTTTCAAGAAAGCGGCGATTGATGTAGAAAAAGTTGAAGAAGAAAGTGAGTAAACTGTGGTGCATCTAATGTGGAACAGCCCGGAAAACCTGTTCGGGCGGGACACCCCAGAATAAAATTTATTATTTGTGGAACCGGCCGGAAAGCCTGTTGCTAACCGACAAGAAACTTCATTATTTGTGGAACCGGCCGGAAAGCCTGTTGCTTATCCGCGGGCGGGACACCCCACAAGAAAATTCACTCAGGATGTTAACTCGAAAGTGCGATCGCTCTTTTAATCAGTATAGGTAAAAAAGGACGATCGCCCGCTCGTGAATTGAACTTTAAAAACAAACTTTTAGTGTAGTAACATTAATACTCAAAATCAGATTAGCATATTATAATAACATGAAACGGGTGTTATAACTTCTGAGCGAAACAGCGATCGCCTCTACCTCTTTTGCTAGTTACGTTGCGCCCAGCTACTTGCTGCGATTATAAATGTCTATAATATCTTTTAGCATCTTCTCGCTAACACGCAATTTATGGAACCTTTAGCAAAAGAACCCTGTGCCGCCTGCCGCCCAAACTCTCCCCGCCTCACAGCTTACGAAATTGTCCAGCTAAAACCTCAAATTCCCGACTGGAATTTAATCGAAAAAAAGGGCATTCCCCAAATAGAACGCACCTACGAATTCCCGGATTTCAAAAGTGCGATCGCCTTTACAAACAGCGTCGGCGAAGCAGCAGAAACCGAAGGACATCACCCCGCACTGTTAACCGAGTGGGGAAAAGTTACCGTTACTTGGTGGACTCACGCGATTTCTGGACTGCACCGCAATGACTTTATTATGGCTGCGAAAACCGATGCGATCGCCAATCAATTCTCAAAATAAAATCCGACTTATAGCCCGATCGTAGTCTAAGAACTCACAGCTCCGGGTACCAGCGGAGAATGCCGTTGATTCCCATTCAACAACTCCAGATTCAGTCGGTAGCCGACATTCCGTACAGTTTGAATCAGGCTCGGCTGTCGCGGGTCGATTTCGATTTTTTTACGCAGAGAGAGTACGTGAGTGTCGATCGTCCGGGGGTTATCAATCGCATCGGGCCACGCCCTCCGCAGCAAATCCGAGCGCGACAGCGGCACTCCTCCAGCTTGAGCTAGCACGTACAGCAGGCTAAATTCCTGGGGAGTCAGCTCAATATGTTCCTCGTACAATCTCACTCGGCGCTGCACCAAATCAATTTTCAGCAGCCCGCACTCCAGCGTCGCCGGCGGTACCATCGTGCGGTTGCGGCGCATCAGAGCTTCCACCCTGGCCATAAATTCTTGCATCCCAAAGGGTTTAGTCAGGTAATCGTCTGCCCCCGCCTTCAAACCTTCAACAATATCCGATTCCGAATTCCGCGCCGACAGCATCAAAATCAGCGACTGCTGCTGCTGTTGCAGCCAGTGGCAAAATTCCAAACCGTCCCCATCCGGCAATTGGGCATCCAGAATGACTAGAGTTGGCTGACGGCTGAAAAATATTTCCCTAGCGTGACTGATATCCGCTGACTGGTGCACCCAGTGACCGACTTGCTGTAGATGCCAGCCCAAGAGCGATCGCAGGTGCGGATTCCCTTCAACAATTGAAATACTTGCAGATTCCACAGAGGCGAGCTTCCCATATCACTAATTGCTACAAGGTTAACAGAGCTTTTGTCAAGCTTTTGTAACCATCGCTACTCAAGCATGAGCTGCATTTAAAGCAGCGGACATACCTAGGCTAGGACTTTTAAATATTGGGTCAATTTCCGAGGGTCAGCCTGCAGAAAGGTTAAATCATTCTGGCGGTAAGCTTACAATGAAAATAAGACAGTGTAAAGCCGATTGATCCCATGCCCCAACCGCCTGCCACAACCGAACCCCCCGGCCCAGCCCCCACTCCCAGGAGGTTGACAAATCGCGCAAGTGAAACTAGAATTCCTCCAACCGTTAGCTCGGGAGCCGGAAGACTCAGCCACTTTGACCGCCAAATTCAGCAACATCCCGACTCCATTAAACGCACAGCGAATTATCTAGGTGCGCGCCAAAAGTCGAGCAACTGCATTGCAACGAGTGAAATTTTTTATGGAGGGTAGCCTGTAGAGCAGGGTAAAAACTTTTATTTAGAAATAGCCTCAAGCGGAGCCACTCAGCATCAATCGAGGCCATTCCTAAATCCCGCCGTCATTATACAAACCACAAAGGATTTCAACCTCACACCATGCTACAAGACACCCAAACAATCCGGCACTACCAAAAACTCACCGACGCCCTCGTCGAAATGTGGAATAGAGGTTATCGCTTCGATGACCTGCGGCTTTACTTAGACGGGTATTTAGCAGCCCTGCGGCATTCCAACGGTCTGGAACCCTATCTGATTCACAGACTAGAGGAAGAAGCAGCGCGTTACATTCACGACCCCTCCAATTTTGCAATGCCACAGACCCAAACTGAAGCCGACTACTATTAAATAGCAAATTCGGTTGGATAAACCCTTGATGATTTGGAAATTGGGAATTGGGAATTGGGAATTGGGAATTGGGAATTGGGAATTGTAACGGGTTCCCTGGCTCTGCCTGGGAACCGATGTCCAGAGGCTCGGCCTCGCTTTGGGAGCCTAAAAATTCGATGCCGAGCCGACCGCATTGCGTTCCCAGGCAGAGCCTGGTATAGCAATCCTAAATGAGCCGTAAATTTTTTACCCCACCCCAGCCATCCCCGAACTGGCGGGGAGGGAGTAAGAAATTCACAAATGATTTAGTATTGCTATAACGAATAATTAAGTAAATCAACCTAATTCCACGTAAAACGCGATTGCTGTTATATCCCCGACTTCTTTAAGAAGTTGGGGATATGTTTTTTCTGTCTAATTTAAGAAGCCAAAGCCACTTCTACAACTTCTTGCAATTCGCCCTTTTGATACATCTCGATCATAATATCCGAGCCACCAATAAACTCGCCGTTGATATAAACTTGGGGAATTGTCGGCCAGTTGGAATACTCTTTAACGCCTTGACGAATTTCCTGGTCTGCCAAAACATCCACAGTTTCGTAAGGCACTCCCAAAGTATTGAGAATTTGCACCACAGTATTAGAAAAACCGCACTGGGGCATTAACTTATTGCCCTTCATAAACACCATGATTTTGTTTTGCTTAACCAACTCGTCAATTCTTTGATGTGCTGTTGTACTCATGGTAGGTCCTAATATTGTTTGAAAATTTTTAAACGTTGACTGACGCAGAAACCGCGTTTTTTACGAAAATCTTTCGTTACAGCCATAGATTCCGGTAAAAGAACCGGGTTTTTGTGGTTTTTGTGCCTAAGTGGAGCAGTTGTATTTCAAGCAACTATTGACACCCGCACAAATTTGTGATACCCACTTGCAAGTCAACAATTAAGCAACTTGACTTTTCGCTTCCCATTCTGCGGGAGTTAAGGTTTCCAAGCCCAAAGCGTGGATGGCTTCACTAGCCATTGCCTGTTTGAGAGCACCGTAGACCAGTTGGTGCTGCTGTACTCGGCTTTTTCCTTCAAAGGCTGCAGAGACTACTCTCGCCTGGTAGTGGTCACCGCCACCGGTCAAATCCTCAACTTCTATTTTAGCGTCGGGCAACCCTGCCTTAATCATTTCTGCTACTTGAGACGGTGTAACCATTGGTTTCTCTGATAAACGGCTGTAATTTAGATTTTAGTGGAACTATTTTGTCGATGAGCTCGGTTGACTGCTGGCTGGCCGGGGAAAGGGCGAATCCACAAAACCCAATTCCAGTAACTGCTGGTAAGCTTTCTTGCCCAAGTCGCGAGTTGGCTGCTGCGATCGAATAATCTGAATCAGCAGGGGCACAGCAAGTTCGGGCTTATTTTGCGCCCGGTGTACCAACGCCAGCCGGTAGGTAGCTTCGTCCCGCATTTGGGCTGTTTCTACAGCTTTGGTGCGGTGGCTTTCGGCCAAGCGGATGTCAATTCCGGCAAAACTGCTCCCCAGTTGTTGGTAGAAGTTGGACAGTTGATTGAAAATTTGGCGGGATTCTTGGAGTTTTTGACTGGCGAGTGTGTAATTTTGATTGGAAATAGCACTGCTGGCTTCTGTCATCAAACGCTGGCCTCCTTGGACGCTCAGCAGGCTGCTGTCTTGCGTCAGAGGGCGAAGATTGTTGGGGTCTGTGGGGTCGTCGGCGGGTTCGACTTGCGGTTGGTTCTCTGGCCCAGAAGGTTGTTGTGCTTGGACTTGGAGCGGTTGCAACAGGGTAAAAGCTGCGATCGCCCCGATCGTAATCCGGGCAGTGGAGCGAAGCCAGCAAACAGTTCCAGAGTATACCATGAAATTACTTTGCGCCTGTGCGCTTTAAAAAAATATTTAGCTTGAGCCGATCTTACCATTGGCGATCGCAACCGGCTAAGTGTAAACCAAATTTGTTGAAATGTCAAAGGGTTCGATCGGGAGAAAAGCTTTTTAGGAAAAATTCAAGTAGAGACTTGACAGTATGTTCTCATAGTGAGAACATAGAGGTGTCGTGTAAAAAACGGTACTGGAATGAGGCTAATTTCCAAGAAAAATCTGGAGAGTGCGATCGAATCCTACTCCGACGATGCCAAGGCTGCGATCGCAGTCGGGCGCAAGGCCATCAAAGACAACGATTGGGAATCACTAGAAGAGATTCGACAGGGATATTCCAAATCGGTCGATCAAGTCTGTGGATATACCATATTTAATATTAAAGGCAATCAGTATAGATTAATCGTAAAAATCAACTATACCGCCAAAATTATATATTTTAAAAAAATTTTAACCCATAGCGAATATGACAATATCAAGTGGAATGATGAAGATGAAGTCAAACATAAAATAGGTTAAGTTCCACTAAAATCATCAGGAAAACATTACAGATTCCCTGATGTATTCAATCACTCCAAAACATTTACTCCAAACGTCAAAATCATGATGCCGAGAAACAAACACCCACCTTCTACTTGAGAACCATGTCTAAGTAAGCAAGCAAAGGAATGAGAAATGAACATCACAATTGAAAAAACAGCTTACGGTCAACTGCTGGCTAAATCTCAGCCTAAGCCAATCCTGAACGAAGAAGATAATGATCTTGCCCTCGCAGAAGTTGATTTTCTGATGTCTAAGGAAGAATTAACAGTAGAAGAAGAAACTTTACTGAGTCTCTGGGGGCTGTTGATCGAAGAATACGAATCAAAATATTACCCAGATCCCGAAGTGACTCCCCGGGATGTTCTATTGCATTTCATGGAAGTTCGCGAACTCAAACAAGCCGATTTAGTGGGCGTGATTGGTTCCAAAGGAGTAGTCTCTGAGGTGGTTAATGGGAAACGGGCGATTAGCAAGGCGCAAGCTAAGGCGCTGGGAGAATTTTTAAATGTTAATCCTAGCGTGTTTATTTGAGCGTGTTTATCTGAAAAACTCGCTGATCTCGAAAAAGACTCGGCGGTTGAAACCGCTAGCAACGCGATCGCACAAACTAAGTCCGACGCGGACTGATGGAAAAACTACCGCTGTTAGTTACAGTTTCAAACCCCTCATGGTAAAAACATCCCTGACGGCTTATAAATATGTTTGATAAATAGACATCAAAGTCAAACAGGAACATTTCTGATGGTACAACCCGGCAAACCGACCTCCGACATTCTCCAAAATTATCAAGGTATCGGAGTTCCAGAAGAAAGTCTGGCAGTGATTTTGCAGCGCGGCGGCGACGAATTGCTGCTGTCAAAAGCGGACGATCGCTTTACAGTCCGCCCCTCATCAACAGCATCAGCCTCAAACGATTGGACTGCAACAACTGGGGCAAAACTCAACCGCCGCGTCGGCCAAAGCAATCTCGATGAATATCTCGTTGCGGCCTCTAACCTAGAAGCAGCAATGCAAGCAGCCCGCGCCAGCGATGCCGTAGCTTTTGCCAGCCACGTCTATTGCCCCGCGAACAATCCGAGTACATTCTTTTATTTAACCGACCAAATTACGATTCAATTTGGCGAACAAGTAGACGAACAATCGCGAAAGGCGATCGCCAATGCAGCAGCTTTAAAAATAGTCCGGCCAGTAGAAGGAATTCCCAACACCTTCGTCTGCGAAGTCACAAAACAAGCAACAGAAAACCCGGTCAAAATTGCCAACCGCCTGACAAGATATCCAGAAGTTCTCGTTGCGGAACCCAACATTTTAGTAGAGACGCAGCAGCATTACACGCCCCGCGATCCGCTTTATCCCAAACAGTGGTATCTCAACAACAAAGGCGGCAAGGAACTTGTCGGCGGCGCTCAAATTTATGCAGAACCAGCTTGGGACATGACTCGTGGAGTTCGATCGATCGTAATTGCAATCGCCGACGATTCAGTTGACATCACCCACCCAGATTTTCAAGGCCAAGGCAAAATTGTCTCACCCATCGATTTCAAAGAGGGCGATACCTCCCCGATGCCAGTCGCCGACTCAGACAACCACGGCACAAGTTGTGCCGGCGTCGCCATTGCTGAAGAAAACGGCAAAGGCATTGTCGGCGTCGCCCCCGGATGCGCCCTGATGCCCATCCGTACCAGTGGTTTTCTCGATGACAATTCTGTCGAAAAAATATTTAATTGGGCGATCGAAAAAGGGGCCGCCGTCATTTCTTGCAGTTGGGGGCCTGCGGCAGTTTACTATCCCCTTTCCCTGCGGCAGAGTGCCGTTATCACCAAAGCCGCCACCCAAGGGCGGGGCGGCAGAGGCTGCGTTATTCTGTTCGCTGCTGGGAATGCCAACCGCCCAGTCAACGGTACTGTTAACGAGAAAGGCTGGCCCAACAAAGTCGTGGAGGGTCAAACTAGATGGCTAAACGGATTTGCCGTTCACCCCGACGTAATTGCCGTCAGCGCTTCCACTTCCCTCAACAAAAAAGCAGCCTACAGCAATTGGGGCAGCAGCATCTCGGTTTGCGCCCCCAGCAACAACGCGCCGCCGGGAACTTGGCTGCCCGAAACCGGATTTATCGCCACGCCGCCGGAGGTGACGCAGTATTTGCCCGGTTTGGGGGTGTTTACTGCCGATCGAGTCGGGAATCAGGGCTACGACTGGGGGGACTATACTGATACTTTTGGCGGTACTTCCAGCGCCACTCCAGTAGTCGCTGGGGTTGCAGGGTTGATACTTTCGGCTAACCCCCGTTTGACGGCGCGGGAAGTGCGGGGAATTCTCGAACAAACTGCTGAGAAAATTGTCGATCTCGATCCCGATCCCCAGTTGGGCAATCGCCTGGGAAATTACGATCCTAACAACGGTCGCAGCGATTGGTTTGGTTACGGGAAAGTGAATGCTTTGAAAGCTGTGCAAGCTGCGGTGAGAAAGGGTGGCGGCAATCCGAATATCGGCGGGGCGGTGTTCAGCGATATTTCTGGACATTGGGCACAGAAGTTTATTGAAGCTTTGGCTGCGGCGAATATAATTAGCGGTTTTCCTGACGGTTCTTTTCGGCCTGATGAGAGTTTAAACCGTGCTCAATATGCGGCGCTGTTGGTGAGTGCGTTTAGTCCGATTCCGAGGGTGCCGGCTACAAATTTTATTGATGTTTCTGCTACTTTTTGGGCGAGAAGTGCGATCGAACGGGCAAATCGGGGGGGGTTTTTGGCGGGGTTTCCGGGGTTGAAGTTCGGCCCGAATCAGAATTTGACTAAGAGTGAGGCGATCGTATCTTTGGTTAACGGTTTGGAACTCAAGGGCGGCAATCCTGATTCTTTGAAAGTTTACAACGATCGTTCTCAAATTCCTAATTTTGCTTTAAGTGCGATCGCCACAGCAACTGCTTTGAAGATTGTGGTTAATTATCCTTCCCGCGATTGGCTTTCGCCGCAGCGGGATATTACCCGGGCTGAGATTTCGGCTTTGATTTACCAGACTTTGGTGGCGATTAATCGGGCAAAGCCGATCGATTCTCCTTACATTGTCTAATGGCAATAGGTTCGTAGTGAGGACTTAAGTTATCAGAATTTTATGATAACTAAAGCCCTCACTACCAACCTATTTTGTGCTGGCCGCTTTTAAGCTCTAAAATCCCCCAAAGCTTTCAAGGCAAATTGTGGCAAAGCTAACATCCTGCGCCACCGCCAAGGTTCTTGATAAAGTCGGTACAGCCATTCTAAATGATTGTCGCAAAACCAAGCCGGCGCGCGGGTTTTTGTTCCCGCCCAAATATCGAAACTGCCGCCTACTCCCACCCAAATTGACTGAGGGCAAAGGTGTCGGTGTTCGGCAATCCAAAATTCTTGGCGCGGCACTCCCAAGCCTACAAAAATCAGTTTTGGCTGCATTTTTTTGAGGCTTTCACGGAAGTCTTTTTCTTCCTCTGCCGAAAGATAACCGTGTTGAGAAGCAATCGACAATCCGTTAACCTTTTGCTGCCAAGTTTCTGCAGCAGCAGCCGCTACTCCCGGGGAACCTCCAAAGAAAAATAGTGGTTCCGAATCCGGCACTTTTCCAGCTTGTTGCAGCAGCGATTCTGCTAATTCAATCCCCGGATAGCGCTGCGCCGGTTTGCCACGCATCCGCAAGTACAGCACCACTCCCGAACCGTCTGGAATGACCAGTTCTGCTTTGCGGATTACATCTGCTAAAGCCGGATTTTGCTCGGCTTGCATCGCCATTTCAGCATTCAGCGTCACGACGTGACTTCCTAACCCTTGATGCAGGCGCTGCATCAGCCAACCTGCATAATCATCTAATATGTGAACTGGTAGTCCCAGCACTGAAAATTGCGGCTGCGATCGATCCATATTTTTTTCTTTGAGATTCCTACACACCTAGTTATTTAAATTAGCTGAGATTGGCGATCGACGCTAGAGCAGTTTTGGTCGCAAAAAACCCGGTTTGTGCCACCAAAAGTCTGTTAAGTCATCGTTCGGTGGCCCAGAAACCGGTTTTTTTGTAAGCGACGGGTCGCGCAAGTTCCTTAGAGTTTGCCAGCCAAGTGCGATCGAGCATTAGTGTTCGATTTTTTTGACAGACCCGTCAGCGTACCATTCCATCGGTACTAGCTCAATTTTACCATTAATTTTCACTGTAGAGTAGACAACTTTCACGAAAGGAATGCTGTTGTTATTGTGGTTTTGGGTAGACATGGCAATTACCTTTTTGTGTTTGGATAACTTGAGAAATGATCTAATATCTGATATATTTAAAAGTCTATTCACCGCAAATCTATTCGCATCAGGAAAAAGAAGGAAAACGAAATGGCGATCGCAAAAACCCAGCGGCAAACCAGGTTAGATTATTACTACCAGCAAATCAAAAACATCATCCTCAAGCGCCAGAACCCAATTACTGGTTTGCTGCCGGCGAGTACCGCCGTTAACGCCCACGGCGACTACACCGATGCCTGGGTGCGTGACAACGTGTACAGCATTCTCGCGGTTTGGGGTTTGGGTTTAGCTTACCGCAAAATTGATGGTGATCAGGGCAGGACATTTGAACTTGAACACAGCACAGTCAAACTGATGCGCGGATTGCTGTTTGCGATGATGCAGCAATCGAGCAAAGTAGAACATTTTAAAAATACTCAGTCGCCCCTAGATGCCCTGCACGCTAAATACAACACTCAAACTGGAAGTATTGTTGTCGGTGATGACAAGTGGGGCCATTTACAGTTAGACGCTACATCTATATTCTTATTAATTCTTGCTCAAATGACGGCTTCCGGGCTGCACGTAATTTTTACAATAGATGAAGTCAATTTTGTGCAAAATTTAGTTTACTACATCGGTAGAGCCTACCGCACGCCCGATTACGGAATTTGGGAAAGAGGCCATAAAATCAATCGCGGCAATGCAGAATTGAACGCCAGTTCAGTTGGCATGGCAAAAGCAGCGCTGGAAGCAATAAATGGGTTAGATTTGTTCGGAATTAAAGGCTCTCAAGCATCGGTTATTCACGTTTTGCCAGACGAAATTGCCAGAAGCCGCATAACTTTGGAATCGCTTTTGCCTCGCGAATCTAGTTCAAAAGAAGTAGATGCTGCTTTATTGAGCGTGATTAGTTTTCCGGCTTTTGCTGTTGAAGACCGAGAATTAATAGAACGGACTCGAAATAAGATTATTGACAAATTGCAAGGAAAATACGGCTGCAAGCGGTTTCTGCGGGACGGACACCAAACAGTGTTGGAAGATGCCGATCGCCTGCACTACGAACCCACAGAATTAAGGCAGTTCGAGCACATTGAATGCGAGTGGCCGCTATTTTTCACTTATTTGCTCTTGGACGGCATATTTCAGGGAAATCAAGCCCAAGTGCAAGAGTACCAGCAGCGTTTGGAATCTCTAGCAGTCGATCGCTCTGGTTTGCCCCTGCTACCAGAATTGTACTACGTCCCCGCCGAAAATATAGAAGCAGAAAAGCTAAATCCCCGCAGCCAGCAGCGCTTACCCAATGAAAATATTCCCCTCGTTTGGGCGCAAAGTTTGTACTTTCTCGGTCAATTGCTGAACGAAGGATTAATCGCAGTTGGCGACATCGACCCGCTGGGAAGGCACCTCTCAGTGGGCCAACAGAGAGAACCTTTAGTGCAAATTGCACTGTTAGCTGAAGACGAAGATTTGCAAGCAGAATTAGCGGCTAACGGCATTGCCGCCCAAACTCCAAAACAGGTAGAACCAATTCAAGTCCGCCAGACTAAAGAATTATCAGCTATTTACACGCAAATTGGACGCAACGACCAATTAGGCTTAACCGGCCGCCCCGTGCGCCGTCTGCGGAGTTTAACAACTTCTCGGGTGTTTAAAATTCGCGAAGAGGCGATCGTATTTCTCCCCTCATTTTTGAACCGACAAGAGTTTTACTTAACTTTAGATTACCATTTTTTAGTAGCTCAAATCAAGAGCGAAATAGCTCACATTCACCGCCACTGGTATCAGTTGGGACGCCCTACGGTAACGCTGATGCTGACTCATACGATGCTGGAAACCGGCCGGGAAGCGTTGTTAGAATTAATGAAGGAATTCCGGGATGGACACTGTAACAACACGCCTGTTAAACTCGGAAACCTTAAGCAGTTAATGCTGACTGCCGGCACCGAAAGAATTGATCTCATGCACGACTTTGAATTTACCGAATCTCCGGTAACAGGTGCAGTAGAAACGCGCAGCTATCTCACTTACAATCCTGAAAAAACTTGGCCTTTAGGTCACACGCAAGAATTTAAATTAGAGTGCGAAACTAATACTCAATTCTTGCTAAATAGCCTGCGAAATTCCGAAAACTTGTACGAACAAATAGAGTTGCTACACACGCTAGTTCGCCTCAAAGGCTTAAATTTTAATACAGGATTTGGAGGTGCCGAAGAAACAGTTACAGTTGTGGATTTGCTCAACGAAGTTTATACAAAAGCTGGAGAAAGTTCGCAATCAAAAATCCAATGGGCAGTCATCCGCCATGCCGCAGGTTTGCTGGACAAAGTTGATATCAGCTTGTCCGATGCGGTGACAGATATTTTGGTGCGGCAAAAACAAATTGCTGTGGGGAAAGCCTACAGCGAAGATTCGATAATTTCGCGACCAGGTTCTTACACGGAAGTGATGGACAAAATTCGCCAATTCTGCGGAGAAGATATTCGCGATCGAGTTCTCACCCAAGAAATTCTAATTTATCTCAGCGTCCTAATTAAAGCAGAACCGCAATTATTTAAAGGTCTGCTGACACTGAGAGTTAGCTACTTTATTCTGCTGTTAACAAGCGAATTAGCCCGCGAATTGGGAGTGACCCAAAATGAAGCTTACGAACATTTAATGCAGCTAAGTCCCTTTGAAATCAAAAATCGCCTGCGCCAAGTGTTGACAGAATACGAGGAAATGAATCAAATCCTCAAACAGCAAGAATCCCTGCGGGTCAAACAGCAGGAAAAAGATATTGAATGGGTAGTAGCGCCAGTTTCCGAAGAACCGCAAATGCTTGCGGGAGGATGGCGGCGGAAGCGGCAAATGGAAGGTGCAGTCAATCGCGTACCGAAGGATTTTTATCCGAGTGTTTGGGGACTGCTGCGGCACTGCAAAGGCTTGATAATTGGCGACAAATTAGAGCGGCGCAATCGGTTAGATAGCCATATTATATTATCGGAAATGACGCCGGGAGAAAAGAATTTCGCGCTACAAATCGAGCATTTGCTGAATAAGATTGTGGCGCCGGAATACCGACAAGTCAATATTGAGGCGCTGATGGAGTTGGCGGCGATCGCCCAGCGCAACCCTGAATTGCAAGTAGAAGAATACATCGTTTTAGATGTATTAGTCGGTCACGCAGTCCGGCTGAATTGGCAAGGAAAATACCCGGAAAGAGCCGGTAAATACGACGAAGATAAAGCGGCGGCTTGGCAAGCTTTTTACAACACTTCGCCTTACGTTTGCGCGAGTCACGTACTCGATGCTTTCCGGTTCTTGACGAAATTTGGATAGATTGAGTGGGGGTGGTTAATACAAGCTACCCCCTCCATAGTTCGGCGGTTGAAACCGCAACTACACAAAACTAAGTCCGCCTCTGCGAAGAAATAAGGGAGATATTTAAGCTCGATCGGGATTATGCGAGATCCCTCAGAGAGCGATGGCTATTAGAAAGCAGCTTGCGCCCGCTCTGCACGTCCTTACCCTGCTACACATCACCCGCACCGCATTTTTGGTACGGTTGGCAACACCAGCGCTCCTTCCCCCGAGGCTCGCGCCGTGCAGAGTTCGCTCGGCTGGCTCATCATGGCGTTGCCCCAGTATAGTCGGTTTCTAGGAATAGCTTTGTACGGTTTTCTTCACTGCCAATTAATTCTGATTCTTTCACGTTCATTCTGGTAAATACGACCAACTCAGTGGGGTTTTCCTGGCTGTTGCTCCTACTTAGAAAGCGGCATCATGATAACTGTAAGCAACGAGCTTAAACCCAAACTTTCGTTATAAAGTCTTACCAATCTTTGAGGTGACAGATTATGTTGATGCGCTATTGGCAACCATTCACAGAAATTGAAACGATCCGCCAGCAACTCGATAAAGTTTTTGACCAACGGGCAACAACGAAAGATAACTCACAAGCCACTTGGGTGCCCGCTGTGGAATTTGCTGATGCTGGGGACAACTTCGTATTAAAAGCGCAACTGCCTGGAATTGAACCCAAAGACATTGACGTTCAAGTCACTCGGGAAGCAATTTCTATTTCTGGCGAACGCCGCTACGAAAACACAGACGAAAAACCCGGCTACGTCCGCTCAGAATTCCGCTACGGCAAATTCCACCGGACGCTTCCCTTACCCGCACACATTCAAAACGACTCTGTGCAAGCTGAATACAAGGATGGCATTCTAACGCTAACCCTGCCCAAAGTGACTGAAGCTCGCAATAAAGTCGTCAAGATTAACTTGGGTGAAATTGCTGGAACTCCAGCGAATCCGACCCTAGAACAGGCTAAGCAATAACGATCGGCGTTTGGTGTAAGGAATGGTGAACTCAGTACGCAGAATGCTGCGCTTAAGAGTGAGACAAATTTTACCAAATTGAGCCTGATTGGATTTACCTAACAACAACGGAATTGGAAAAACTCATACCGGGAGCTAGAATTGCTCTCGGTATTCTTTATTTGGGAAAGCCGAGCGAAAAACCTACAAATGCCGTGAGTCCGCGCTGATTCCAGTTAGTCTGCCAAAATATTTCACGCTTGTCGGCACCAATTTTATTGAGTCTGCGAACCTACACAGCATTGGCGATCGCTCCAATGGCCGCTCTCTGGTTGCAAACTTTAGATGGGGTGCTGGCGTTTTGATTCAAATAACCCAGTCTCTACCGGGGGTTTCTTAATATTTCTTTACCTCATACCATCGGAAAGCCGTTATCTCAGCTACGGTATCAGTGGATGCGTGTGGGCCTGCCTCCAAGTGCTGCTGTGCCTTAAGTGCCTAACCCAGGATGGTGTAGTATATACTGTATTATGGTCAGGCAAAACTCCCGAATATTTTTATATGAATTCTGCTCGCTTTGCGAACGAGTAATCATCTCCGTCAACCCACACTTTTAAAACTATGAGCAAACAGAAAAACAAACCTTGGGATGAAAAATGGGAAATAGTCAAACCGATTGGTGGTGGCGGACAAGGCGAGACTTTTCTTGTCCAACCTAAAGATCCTAAAATTTTGTCTCAGACTTGTGTATTAAAAAAACTCAAAAATCAGAAAGATCCTGAAAGACGCAAGAGAATGGACAGAGAGGTTGCTGCGTTGAGAACCCTCGATTGCCCCGGCATCCCGCAATTAATTGACTCGAATTCCGACCAATTTGCTGCCGACGTTCCGCTTTACATGGTTGGTGAATTTATTGAAGGGAAAACACTTTCTCAAGTCCTAGAGCTCGGTCAACCTATGGGGATTGGGGATGCTGTTAATCTTGTCCTGAAACTTCTAGATACCGTACTATACTGTCACAAGGCTGGCATCGTACACCGAGATATCAAACCGGATAACATTATCATCCGCAACAATGACCTCAGCGCTCCAGTTCTTATAGATTTTGGCATATCGTTTAATGAATCCGATACTGACAAAACTATTTTAACCCCCGCTTGGCAGCAACTGGGAAACAGATTTTTAGCACTTCCCGAACTCCAGGTAAATAGCAGTATGCAGCGCGACCCCAGGGCAGATATTACGCAATGCTGCGGGATATTATTTTTTGTGATCGTCGGTTCGCCTCCTGTCACTTTGCTCGACCACGAAGGAAGAATGCCCCATCAAAGACCGGAAAGTCAAAAAGCTCTGGCTAAAATCCCTGATGATTTGCTGGCTAAAGTGAATGGAATTTTTGACCGAGCTTTTGGAACTCAAATCGACTACCGCTGGCAATCTATACCCGAGCTACAACAAGCCTTGATAGCTTGCATTTCTGAAACTGAGAACGCTCGCAATGCCCAACAATATATTGCTCGAATTCAAAATAAAGTATCAACTTCATCTGATTATGCCCGACGCCAGTCTTTTAAAGAACTTGCTCAACAGCTTAATCGGGAACTTTATAACATGAGTCGAACTGTTGCAAGGGAACTTGGAAAAGGCTTTGGTACAGTTCATAATAGAACGTACTTGAAAAGCCGCGATTTCGAGCGAATTGACATAGACTGGACTCACCTAAAGTTCTCGGAGAGGCACGGCATCACTAATGAATTTTTACCAAATGATTTTTTTCCTAAGTTTACAGGAGCTGCAACAGGAAACGAACTCGTTTTGGTGGCAGAGGTAAATGGAGCACAAGTTGAACTATTAAGGACTCCTTTAAACTGCGAGCCTGATTTGACTCCTTTGGGCGAACGTCTCAGGCTTTTCTATCTTGAAGGAGCGAGGAACCTAATGGGAGCCTAAGCTACACAGCGCCAGCGATCGCCGCCAACTCTGATTTTGAGCCAAACTAAAACCAAAACCCCAACACGCCCGCCATGCCCAAACTTCCCGAATGCGATAGCTGTCTCCTCGATCGCCCCCAACCCACACTTAATCTGTGCAGTTCATCCCACAGGCTCAGACACCGACACTTGCCCCGACTTTTGAGCAGACGCCAACGCTGAACCCGATGAAGTGTGGGAAGCCGAAGGGGCAAGCTACTATGGTGGCGAATTGATTCTGCAACCGAGGTAGCGGTGGACACCAGAAAGAAAAACAGTTAGAACTTTTGGATACCCACCCACGGTTTACTGACCGGTGTCCCCAATGTGAAATGACTTACGCCCAGTATGAAACGCCGCCTGTTCATTGGGATTGTTCGGCTTGCGGATGGATAGATGATTCGGTTTGAGGTGATGGTTGACAACGATAATTATCAGCAACGGCAAAACACTCGATCGACACCCCCCTTGAAAGTGCAGCCAACTAATCCCCCAACAAACACCCAAAACGCGCCTTGACGCAGCACAGTTAACAACACAATCTCATGAGACCATGATTGCCAGAAGCGAAACATGAGCTCACTTTTGTTGAGTAAATTACTATGTTACGATCAGCTCCAATAATAATTAACTTTTAAAACCGGCCTTAACCTCACACTCAATTCCCTTGCGATCGGTAGAATAACAATGACCATCAACTTAGCTGGCTATCAATTCGTTGAAACCCTCCACAGCGGGATAAGAACTTCAGTCGATCGCGCTCGGAAGGATTCAGACTTTTCCAGCGTGATCGTCAAAAGGCTAAAGGCTGAGTATCCCACTCTTTCGGACATCACCCGCTTGCGACACGAATATCAAATCCTGCACAGCTTGAACGTAGAATCGATTATCAAAGCCATTAGTTTAGAAAGCTATAAAAACGGTTTAGCACTGATATTAGAAGATTCCGGCTCCGAGTCTCTCAATGATTGGATGAAGGGTAAAAAACTCACAATCATTCAATTCCTTTCTTTGGGCCTCCAGCTTGTCTCGGCCTTAGCAGAACTCCATAAACATAACATTATTCATAAAGATGTAAAGCCACAAAATATTATCATCAACCCAGGTACTGAAAAAGTTAAAATTATTGATTTCAGCATCGCTTCGCGCCTGGAGCGAGAAAATTCGACGCTCAGCCATCCCGATTTGCTCGAAGGCACACTCGCCTATATGTCGCCAGAACAAACTGGCCGGATGAATCGGTCAATTGACTACCGCACTGATTTTTATTCACTAGGCGTTACCTTCTATGAAATGCTCACAGGCGAGTTGCCCTTTAATTCCACAGACCCGCTGGAATTGGTACACAGCCATATTGCCAAAACTCCCATTCCCCCTCACCAGCTAAATCCTGAAATCCCACCACAAATTTCAGCGATTGCGATGAAGTTATTAGCTAAAAATGCTGAAGACCGCTACCAAAGCACTGAAGGACTAAAATTTGACTTAGAAACTTGTTTTATCCAACTACAGGCTAGCGGAGATATTTCCAACTTTGTTGTTGGAAGTGCGGATAAAGCAGGGCAATTAAATATACCGCAAAAGCTCTACGGTCGCTACAAAGAAATTGAAGAAATTCTAGAAACTTTCGAGCGCGTTGCCAGTGGCACCACCGAATTAATGCTGGTTTCCGGTTATTCCGGGATAGGCAAAACAGTTTTGGTCAATGAAGTTCACAAACCCATTGTGCGGCAACGAGGCTATTTTATTGCGGGGAAATTTGACCAGTTCAAGCGCAATATTCCTTATGCTTCCCTGATTCAAGCATTCCAATCCTTAACTCAGCAACTTCTAACCGAAGGCGAAGTAGAAATCCGAACTTGGAAAGAAAAACTGTTATCCGCTTTAGGCGATAACGGACAAGTCATCATTGATGTTATCCCTGAAGTCGAATTAATTATTGGCAAACAGCCACCCGTAGCAGAACTAGGGGCAACTGAAGCTCAAAACCGTTTCAGCCGCGTCTTTAAACAATTCATTGGCGTATTTACGACTATTGACCATCCCTTAGTTATCTTCCTCGATGACTTGCAGTGGGCGGATTCGGCATCGTTGAAATTAATTGAATTGCTAATAACTGATTCTGATAGCAAGTATTTATTGCTGATTGGGGCATATCGAGATAACGAAGTTTCTCCAACTCATCCGACGATTCAAACAATTGACAAGATTCGCCAAACTGGTGCGACGGTGAATAATATTGTCCTTCAACCATTACACCTAGTTCATGTCGAAGAATTAATTGCGGATACTTTAAATGAATCTGGCGGTTCGGAATCCCTGTCTGTAAAGACGCGAAATTTCGCGTCTCTACTTTTTAATAAAACGCAGGGCAATCCTTTCTTCTTAAGTCAACTCCTGAAAACTCTCTATCAAGAAGATTTGTTGACTTATAACTTCACCCCCCTAATCCCCCCTTACCAAGGGGGGACAAAGGGGGGTTGGCAATGGAATATCGAGCAAATTCAAGCGATCGGCATCACTGATTACAATGTTGTCGAACTGATTGCTAGGAACATACGCAAATTGCCAGAAGATACACAAAAAGTATTAAAATTTGCTGCTTGTATTGGCAACACTTTTAACTTAGAAGTTTTGGCGATTGTCAATCAGGAATCATCCTTAGTCACGGCAGCGCAATTGTGGGCAGCCCTTCAAGCTGGGTTGATTTTACCTTTGAGCAACGAATACAAAATTCCCCTCGTATTTAGTCAGGAAGAATCGGGCGGTTTTACCTTAACTGATGTGAAGGTTGA
This sequence comes from Microcoleus sp. MON1_C5, assembly GCF_036701875.1. Lineage (NCBI taxonomy): Bacteria > Bacillati > Cyanobacteriota > Cyanophyceae > Oscillatoriales > Microcoleaceae > Microcoleus > Microcoleus sp. MON1_C5. The sequence continues at coordinate 38,144 of NZ_JAUBRN010000025.1, forward strand.
CTACAAGTTTTTACATGACCGAGTGCAGCAAGCTGCCTATTCTTTGATTCCAGATGAGCAGAAAAAAGAGACCCACTTAAAAATCGGTCAACTGCTGCTGCAAAGTACAACGCCAGAAGACCGAAAAGAAAATATTTTCGCTTTAGTTAACCAACTCAATTATGGTACTGACTTACTTACCACTGAATCCCAAAAATATGAACTAGCCCAATTGAATCTGATTGCAGGTCAGAAAGCGAAAGCTGCTACAGCCCACGATTCCGCCGTCAAATATTTGCAAGTGGGTTTATCTCTGCTAGCGGTAGATAGCTGGGACAATCGGTATGAACTGGCATTAAGGCTGCATGAAGAAGCAGCAGAGTCAGCATATTTGAGTGGTGATTTTGACCGAATGCAGAGATTCGTTGAGATAGTACAAAACTGCGCCAAAACGCTATTGGACATAGTAAAAGTGTACGAAGTCCAGATTCAAGCTTATATGGCGCAGAACAAGCTGGTCGAAGCATTGAATACGGGGCTGCAAGTCTTAAAGCAGTTGGAGGTAGAGTTTCCCGACTCGCCAAACCCATCTGATATTGGGCAGGCGCTGGGGGAAACTGCGGCAATTTTGAGCGGAACCCGAATTGAGGACTTAATCGATCTCCCTGAAATGAGCGATCCTTATCAATTAGCAGCGATCAGGATTTTGTCAAGTATATTTTCTGCTTGCTATTCTGGGATGCCCGCACTGGTGCCTTTAACAGTGTGCAAACAGGTCGATTTATCCGTTCAATATGGCAATGCTTCTGTGTCTCCCTTTGCATATGCGCTATACAGTCTTCTTCTTTGCGGGGCGGTAGGAGATATTGAGCGGGGCTATGAGTTGGGCCAATTAGCTTTACGTCTAGTGTCAAAGTTAAATGCCAAAGAAATCGAAGTCAAGACTTGCCACTTAGTGTATGCTGCTGTTCAACATTGGAAAGAACACGTCCGAAATACCTTAGAACCTTTCCTGGCAGCTTTCTCTACTGGGCTGGAAACTGGAGATTTAGAATATGCTGGCTATGCCGTCATGGTGTGGAGTCATTACTCGTTTTTTGTTGGCAAGCAACTAATGCAGCTCGAACGAGAGATAGCAACTTACACAGATGCAATTCATAAAATTAGCCAAGAAACAGCGCTTAATAATACAAAAATCGGTTGGCAAGCCGTCTTAAACATGATGGGAAGAAGCGAAAATATATGGCAGTTAAAGGGGGAAGTCTACGACGAAGACAAAATGCTGCCGCTATATCAGCAAACCAACAACCAACTGGCAATTCATTACTTATACTTGCACAAACTTGCGCTTGGTTATGTGTTTGAGAATTACGCGGAAGCTTTAAAAAATATCCCTCAAGTAGAAAGTTCTTTCGGATCGTCTACAGGGCAGCTAACTGTTGTTATCTTCTATTTCTACGATTCTCTAGTACGGCTAGCTGTGTATCCTGAAACTTCGCAGTCCGACCAACAGGACATTCTTAACCGAGTACAAGCTAATCAAGAAAAATTGCAAAAATGGGCGCAGTATGCCCCAATGAATCATCTGCATAAATTCTATTTAGTAGAGGCCGAAAAATATCGTGTTTTAGGCGAAAAAGTAGAAGCGATCGAGATGTACGACAAAGCGATCGCTCTTGCTAAAGAAAACGAGTATATCAACGAAGAAGCACTAGCTCAGGAACTCGCTGCTAAATTCTATTGTTCATGGGGTAAAGAAAAGATTGCCCGAACCTACATGACCGATGCTTATTATGCCTATATGCGCTGGGGAGCTTTAGCTAAAGTTAAACATCTAGAAGAAAAATACCCGCAATTAATAGCGCGATCGCCTGCGGTCACCGAAACCCCTTTAGATCCTAAGATGACAATTGCTCCTTTGACCATTACAGGCGGTCAACCAGAGTTGCTAGACTTGGCAACTGTAATGAAAGCATCTATTGCCATTTCTAGCGAAATTGTTCTACCTAACTTGCTCACCAAGTTAATGAAAATTTTGATAGAAAACGCCGGCGCTGAAACTGGATCGCTTATTCTCTCAAAAGAGGGTCAACTTGTTATAGAAGCGGCGGGGACTAAAGATCGAGTCCGAGTGCTAGAATCTTTACCAGTATCAACTTATGGGCAAGTGCCTATCTCCGTACTTAATTACGTCACCCGAACTCAGAAAGATGTCGTTTTAAATGATTCCAGCCGCGAGGAAATCTTTAATGCCGACCCCTACATTGCCCAACACAAACCAAAATCAATTTTGTGTGCGCCTATCCTCTCTCAAGGTAAGTTAAGTGCCATCCTGTACCTAGAAAACAACGTGATTGCTGGCGCTTTCACGCCGAAGCGGGTAGAAGTGTTGCGGATGCTATCGGGACAAGCTGCGATCGCCTTAGAAAATGCCAACCTCTATCACACTTTAGAAGTCAAAGTAGAAGAGCGAACCGAGGAATTAAAAGCCAAAAATACGAGCCTAGAAGTGGAAATTCAAGAGCGACAGCGAGCCGAGCAAGCGGCCGAAGCCGCAAACCGCGCCAAGAGCCAATTTCTCGCCAACATGAGCCACGAACTTCGCACACCGCTCAACGGCATTTTAGGTTATACCCAAATCCTCAAACGAGACACAGGTTTAACCAGTCAGCAAAATTCTGGTATTAACATCATTCATCAGTGTGGCGAACACCTCCTAACTCTGATCAATGACGTTCTAGACCTGTCCAAAATCGAAGCCGGAAAAATGGAACTCTACCTCACCGAGTTTCACCTGTCAGACTTTCTCCAAGGCATTACTGAAATCTGCCAGATTCGCGCCCAACAGAAGGGAATCTCTTTGATTTACGAACCGCTAACTCCACTTCCCACTTGCGTCCAAGCCGATGAAAAAAGGTTGCGGCAAATTCTCATCAACTTACTCGGTAATGCCATAAAATTCACCGAAAAAGGAGGCGTTAGTTTTAAAGTAGACAGGCTGGAGACTCAGCAATCTTTGTCATCACCAATCGCCAATCCCCAATCCCTAACAGCAAAATTTATTTTCCAAGTAGAAGATACAGGCATTGGCATCGCGCCGGAGGAACTCTCAAAAATATTTTTGCCCTTCGAGCAAGCCAGCGGTTCAGTTAGCCAGATAGAGGGGACAGGATTAGGGCTGCCAATTAGTCGCCAATTAGTGGAGATGATGGGCGGCGAACTGAAAGTAAAAAGCTCTGTAGGTAAAGGCAGTATTTTCTGGTTTGAGTTAGAGTTGCCTATTACCGAAACCTGGGAAGGAAATCAAAAAGAACCTGAAAAAATTATCAGGGGTTTCTCAGGCGATCGGCGGAAAATTTTAGTAGTTGACGATCGCTGGGAAAATCGCTCTGTCCTAGTTAATCTTTTAGATCCTATTGGGTTTGAATTAATGGAGGCAACGGACGGTCAAGACTGCGTGAATAAAGCGCTGTTATTTCAGCCGGACTGTATTATAATTGACTTAGTAATGCCAGTCATGGACGGCTTTGAAGCGGTGAGGCGGATCAGAAAAATCCCTGCATTGAAAGATGTAATCGCGATCGGAACTTCTGCTAGCATTTTATCGGGCGATCCCCACAGCATTTTCCAGGCTGGCTGCAACGCTTTTCTCCTCAAACCAATTCGGGCAGAAAAGTTATTAGAATGCTTGGGAAACCATTTAGGTTTAGAATGGGTTTATGAGGAGCGAACAACTTTCAGTTCAGAAGGTATATTTACCGATGCCTCTTCCCAAATCCAAGACCAACAAATGATTGCTCCCCCTTCGGAAGAAGTTGCAGTCCTGTTCGATTTAGCGATGAAAGGTGAACTCCTCAGTATTGAGAAGCGAGCCAGCAAGCTGAAGGCAATAGATATGCGTTATGCACCTTTTGTCAATCAGTTGCTTGAATTAACTAAAAACTTTGAAGAAGACAAATTAGTAGAATTTGTTCAACAGTTTAGATGAGGAGTAAAAATGACTAGCGAATCTTTAGACAGAGGCACCATTTTAATTGTGGATGATACGCCCACTAATCTGGGTTCAGTATTGGATTTTTTGAGCGCATCTGGCTTCACTGTTTGGGTAGCTCGCAGTGGGTCTAGCGCTCTCAAAAAAGTGCAATATTCCCAGCCGGATTTAATTTTGTTGGATGTTCTGATGCCAGAGATGGACGGATTTAAAACCTGTCAAAATCTAAAAACAAATGACTTAACTAAAGATATCCCAGTGATTTTTATGACCGCGCTGGACGATACAGAAAGCAAAGTCAAAGGCTTTAATGTGGGGGGAGTTGATTATATCACTAAGCCCCTTCAACAGGAAGAAGTTTTAGCTCGGGCTATCACGCACCTGAATCTGCGAAATCTAACTAAAAAGCTTCAGGCGCAAATTGTCGAGCGCGAGCGAGCGCAAGCCGACCTACAAGTTTTGACACAAGAGCTAGAGACGCGAGTAGAACAGCGCACCGCTGAACTTTCCCAAACGAATGAACGCCTCAACCAGGAGGTTGCTGAACGCAAGCTTGCAGAAGCAGCTTTGCAAGCATCGGAAGCGCGAGAGCGGCACAAAGCCCTAGAGCTCGAAAATTCCCTGCACGAACTCAAGCAGGTGCAAAGCCAGCTCATTCAGAGCGAAAAAATGTCCGGGCTAGGTCAGCTCGTAGCTGGCGTAGCCCATGAAATCAATAATCCAATTAATTTTATTTATGGAAATCTTTCTTATGCTCTGGAATATTCAAAAACTTTGGTCACTATCCTTGACCTCTACGAAAAGCACTATCCTAATCCGGCTCCAGATATACAAGCAGAAATCGCCACAAGCGAGCTAGATTATCTCAAAGACGACTTGCCTAAAATGTTCAAATCGATGTACTTAGGAGCCGATCGCATCCGCGAAATCGTTTTATCTTTGCGCCTCTTCGCACGGCAAGAAGGATATGAAATGAGATCGGTCAACCTTCACGAAGGGATCGACAGCACGCTGATGATTTTACAGAGTCGGCTAAAATTTAACTCAGACCGCCCCTCGATTGAAGTGGTTCGGGACTATTGCCCAAACCTGCCCGAAGTGGACTGTTATGGGGGAGAAATGAATCAGGTATTTATGAATGTACTTGCAAATGCGATCGATGCTATTGACGAGTGGAACACGCAGAGATCGCTAGAAGAAATTAAAGCGAATCCTAGCGTGATTCGGATTAGCACAGAAGTAACAAGCAGCAATTGGGTAGCTGTCCGAATTGTGGACAATGGGCCAGGGATCTCGGAAGAGGTTCGTCGCCACGTATTTAACCCGTTTTTTACGACAAAACCCCCCGGTAAGGGCACAGGGATTGGGCTATCGATTAGCTGGCAAATTGTAGTGGAAAAACACCGGGGAAGCTTGGGGTGTATTTCTGCACCAGGCGGGGGAACAGAGTTTACTATTGAGATTCCGATTCGGCAGGAGTCTCCTGTCTTGTCGCTGTCAGCTTGATGTTCTGCAAAAAAGTTAGTGAATCCATAGGGTTAATTTTTTAAACTACTCCCCAATCTAGCCAGCTTAAAAAAAGTTGTGTGGCCGCTGCTTGTCAAGTTTCCTCACCAACGCTCGTCATCCTAGGGGTCACAAATTAAAAAACCCAGGGGTCGCCGGGACTGTGTGCGATCGTCCCGTCAGACTTGCTACGGATTAACGAGTTTGAAAGAGGTTTCAGCAGCAGCTTGGGCACAACTTATGAAGAATGTGCAAAACTCATTGCTTTGGAACATCACCAAGAACCACGCAGAAGCTATGAAATTTCTGGCGAAGTTAGCATAGAGGCTATCAATGAAATTGACCGTCAGATAGCGCTATTTGAGCAGTCAGCCGACAAAAATGGAAATAAACCTGCTTTGGAAGAAATGATTGAAGCTGTTCTTGAGGCTCAAAAAACGAACCATTTAGTTACGCGATCGGTCAAAGCAGATTTGTACGTGTTATCCCGTGACGGCAGGAAATTTTTCTTGGAAATTAAAGGATCGAAACCCAACAAAGGACAATGCTTGGAGGTAATTCAACCCCTGCTGAGATATCATTTACTGTGCGGACTGTCTCGGCCCGATGCTCAATCTTATTCTGCTATGGCTGACAATCCTTACGGGCCAAATCGTTCAGATTATAAATGGTCAGTGGCAAGGAAGTACACGCCCTTTGAACAAACTGTCATTATGGGACATGAGTTTTGGAATATTATAGGGGGAGAGACTGCTTACGAAGAACTTTTGGATATATACCAAGAAGTCGGGCGGGAGAAGGGTAAATATATGCTTGATGCTCTTGCTTTGAGATTTTAGTAAAGTACAATTTTCATTCCAGCAATATCTAGTCTTGAGGCAAAACCTGTGATTAACAACAAACCGATAACTATTAGCCTCTTTGCTGGAGCATACGGTTTAGATTTAGGTCTAGAAAAAGCAGGATTTCAGACAGTAAGTTTAGTAGAAATCGAACCTGATGCTACCAAAACAATCTCTCTAAATCGTCCTCATTTATCCGTATCTGCTGTACCGAGAGATATTTGCCAAGTCAGCGCCCAAACTTTATTAGAAGAAGGCGGACAAATCTTAGGTTTAGATAGGCCTCTGCGCGCTGATGAAGTAGATTTAGTGACTGGTGGCCCCCCGTGCCAACCTTTCAGCACAGCCGGAAAACGAGGCTCTGTTGGCGATCCGCGCGGCAGCTTATTTATGGATTTCATACGCATCGTTGACGAAATCAAACCCCGCTTTTTTATCATGGAAAATGTTAAGGGATTGCTGTCAGCTCCGATTCGACATCGACCTCACGATCGCAGAGGTTTAGGTTGCCCCCAGTTAGAAGCTGATGAGATGCCCGGTGCAGCTTTACAAGTGATTTTGGCAGAGATGAAACGCATTGGTTATGAAGTTGTGTATGATTTGCTCAATACTGCGGATTACGGCGTTCCTCAAGTTAGAGAAAGAGTAATTTTTATTGGTTATAAAGGTAATGATTCCGTTACTTTGCCACTCCCCAATTACAGTCAGAAAGGTACTGGTAAAAAACCCAAATGGCTGACGCTTAGAGAAGGATTAAAAGATTTAGTAGATTCTCAGCCAGAATTTGTCCCTTACTCAGAAAGTCGCCTCAAGTATTTGCGCCTGTTAACAGCAGGTCAAAACTGGAGGCATTTACCCAGCGAATTACAACAAGAAGCAATGGGAGGAGCTTATAAATCTGAAGGCGGTAAAGTTGGTTTTTATCGACGCTTGGCGTGGGATAAACCGTCGCCTACTGTCACAACCAGTCCCCATCAAAAGGCTACAGATATGTGTCATCCTGATGAATTGCGTCCTTTGAGCGTCAGAGAGTGCGCGCGAATTCAGACGTTTCCAGACGACTGGGTTTTTTATGGATCGACTGCTTCTAAATACAGACAAATTGGGAATGCAGTTCCTGTATTATTGGGAGAGGCGATCGGTAAGTACCTTTGCCAGGTAATTAAGGGCGATCGAGTACAAGGGCGAGAAATAACTCAACAGCTTTCTCTATTTAATTAACTAATATTTAAAGCAAAGTTTAGGAGAAATAAAAGTGTCAGAGCAACTTCATGAATTATTAGCCTTTGTTTTAGAAAAAGAAGTAGGACTCCCGGCGAGCAAGTCTCGTTCTTTCGCCAGTCACTTTGCGGAGTTAGAAGAATTTTTTAACTTAGAAGCCGCAACACTCAGAAACGGCATCAGCAGCATATCGGGCAAAAGAGCGCTCAGATTTACTCCCGATGAGATTGAACGGATTTTAGGATTTATATCTTCAGGCAAGCTGTCGCTGCAACTTACTATCGCTGAAAATTTTTTAGCCAGTATTTGTCGAGATTTTACTGGGCGACAGCTAGTTATGGTTGAAAATCTGACTTTAGGGAAAATTCATCCCAACCCATTTTTAATTAGGGCGTTAAATCTGGACACTCCTGAAGAAGTTGTCAGGCTAAATGTTTATATGACGGCTACTAGGTCTATTGTCACTTCAATGGGATTTTTTATTCAAAAACTATTGATATCTTGCTCTGAAAGTGCAGAAAGTCCACCGGGCAAGTCAGGATGGGACGCCATTAAAACTACCAGTGATGGCGAGAAATGCTGGATACAGGTAAAAAGTGGCCCGAATGATATGGATAAAGACCAGATAGTATATTGGGCTGCCAAAATTGAGGAAAAAATTCAGGAGGGCGATCGCGCTTATATTGGTATAGCTTACGGCAAAAGAACTAATAAAACTGTAACACTTGGTTTGCTGAAGCAAATTTTGCCAAATTCGGAAATGATAACTTTAATAGGTCGAGAACTGTGGGATTTTGTCAGTGAAGATACTGATTTCACTGTCAATTTGTTTGAAGTTTTGCGTCTATCCGCCAGTCAAGTTTTAGCACAAAGTTCTATTGCTGAAGCTATAGAAAGGTGTAGCGATCGACTAATCGCGGAATTTATCGGAAAGTACGGTGAGGGAAGTCAAGGTGTTTTTAACTATATAGCAGATATATTTTGATTTACAGGTTCGTAGTAGCGCCCAAACGCTACTACAAACCCCGAACTACAAAACTCCTTTAGAACTCGGAATTCGACTGGCGCGCCGCGGATCGATTTCTACCGCCATCCGCAGAGCTCGCGCAAATGCTTTAAACGCGGCTTCCACAATGTGATGAGAATTTCCCCCCTGCAACTGTCGAATATGCAGCGTCATTTGAGTGTGGTTCACCACCGCCGAAAAAAACTCTTTGACTAATTCGGTATCGTAAGTGCCGATCCGCTGGTTGGGAATTTCCAAGCTGTAACTTAAGTGAGGCCGTCCCGAAAAGTCTAGCACTACTTCAATTAAAGCTTCATCCAAAGGTGCGATGAAATGCCCGAAGCGAGAAATGCCCGATCGATCGCCGACAGCTTTTGCTAGCGCTTGGCCTAAGGTAATTCCCACATCCTCGTTCGTGTGGTGGTCGTCAATCTCCAAATCACCGATCGCCTGCACGTCCAAATCGATCAATCCGTGAGAAGCAATCTGGTGCAACATATGGTCTAAAAACGGAATCCCCGTAGACGCCTTGCAAGTTCCTACACCGTCGAGATTGAGGCTGGCCGTGACATCCGTTTCCAGTGTCGTGCGTTTCACCAAGGCGGCCCTAGCTGGTTGAACTGAACTTGTTGGAGGAAGAGAAGGGCGATCGATTATCTCCATAATTCGCAATGGGTCATTCATTAGTTATTGATAATTAGTAATTGAAGATTACAGATTGAGCAGCGCTGATTCTCCAGTGTTTAGTTAAGAGAATTATCCACAACTCAAAACTCTCGAAAGGGGCGGTTTTTGCATAAAACTTACTTGTTAAAGTTAAAGTTTATTGTCTCAACCCGCCCCTACATAACTCAAAATTCTCGACAACTGTTACATTCCCATGATTTCGTAACCGGCATCGACATACAAAACTTGACCCGTAATTCCGCTAGCGAGATTGCTGCACAGAAAAGCCGCAGCATTTCCCACTTCCTGCTGAGTCACCGTCCGCCGCAGCGGCGCCACTTCCTCAACGTGGTGGATCATGTCCAGAATACCGCCAACTGCTGACGAAGCCAGAGTCCGAATCGGGCCGGAAGAAATCGCATTTACCCGAATATTTAACGGGCCCAGTTCAGCAGCCAGATAGCGAACATTCATTTCCAAAGCCGCCTTAGCAATTCCCATCACATTATAATTAGGAACTACCCGGACGCCGCCCAAATAAGTCAGCGTCACAATACTGCCACCCTCGGCCATCAGCGGTTTAGCTGCTGCACAAAGCCGTACCAGCGAGTAAGCGCTAATATCCAAAGCATTGGAAAAACCTTGGCGCGAAGTGTTGGTGAAATCTCCCGAAAGTTCGTCCTTGCCGGCAAAAGCCAGACAGTGGATCAGGACATCTAACTTGCCCCACTTGTCGGCGATGGTTTGAAAAGTAGACTCAATTTCGCTCTCGTCTTGGACATTGCAGGGCAAATACAGACTGGGATTGAGCGGTTCCACCAGTTCAGCGACTTTGCGCTCGTGCTTGCCTTTCTCGTCCTTCAAATAAGTTATGCCGAGGTTGGCCCCAGCTTTGTGGAGCTGCTGAGCGATACCCCAGGCGATCGAGCGATTGTTGGCAATGCCCGTAACAAGAGCATTTTTTCCGGTCAAATCTATCATCTGTATTTCTTCTAGAAGCAACTAGCACCGTTCTCATTGGCTCTGTGCGACAACCCCGCCAGTTTAGACACAACTGATTCAGCTTTAACTGATTGAGACACAATTGAGACACAATTGAGACACAATTGAGACACAATTATATTAATTTTGCTGTGGAGCTACATGGGGGCGGAATTGAAAAAGTTAAGAGAAGGGCTAGATTTAATCATACAGTGCGTGTTTACCTTAACATTAGATGGAAGTAACCGAATCCTTGGATATTGGAGGTTGGGCAGTATATTTACTCAATAAGGTTAATCGGCAAGTTATAAAGTATTGATTAGTACAGAAGGATCTAGTCGTGACGCATGATAGACCGCTAGCAGCCGTGTTCCGCCAAATCAGCGGCGGGGCGTTTCCACCCATTGTGGAAACCTTTGAACGGGGCAAGACAATTTTTTTCCCTGGAGACCCGGCTGAGCGCGTCTACGTTCTCATTAGAGGTGCTGTGAAGCTCTCCAGGGTGTACGAAGCAGGGGAAGAAATTACAGTCGCCCTCCTGCGCGAAAATAGCGTATTTGGGGTGCTGTCTCTGATTACGGGACACCGATCGGACAGGTTTTACCACGCGGTAGCCTTTACGCCGGTAGAGTTGATCTCGTTGCCGATCGAACAAGTCGAGAAAGCGCTCAAGGAAGACCCGGAACTGTCGATGGTGATGCTGCGGGGACTGTCGTCTCGGATTTTGCAAACCGAGATGATGATTGAAACGCTGGCCCACCGAGATATGGGTTCGAGACTCGTCAGCTTTTTGCTGATTCTGTGCCGGGATTTTGGCGTGCCCGGTACAGAGGGGATTACGATTGATTTGAAGCTGTCCCACCAGGCGATCGCCGAAGCGATCGGCTCGACTCGGGTAACGGTGACTCGTTTGCTGGGGGATCTCAGACAAGAAACCATGATCTCGATCCACAAGAAAAAGATCACAGTCCACAACCCGGTGGCTTTAAGCCAGCAATTCACTTGATGCCGAGAAAGTATAGGATTTTGGATTTTGGATTTTAGATTCAATCCAAAATCCAAAATCCAAAATCTAAAATCGGAATGACTGCTGGATACATCCTGGTATTTGTAATGTTAGTGTTGGGGGGTGTGATCGCCACTGTCAGCGATCGCCTTGGGACGAAAGTCGGCAAGGCAAGGTTGAGCTTGTTCAAACTTCGCCCCCGCGATACTGCTGTTGTTGTGACAGTGATGGCCGGCAGCATCCTGTCAGCAATTACTCTGGCCATTTTGTTTGCTACTAGCAAGCCGCTGCGAACAGGAGTTTTTAGAATAGACGAGATTCAAAAAAGGCTCAACAACGCCCGCAGAGAAATCAACCAGGCCACTCAAGAAAAAAATCGAGTTGAAAGTGAATTAGCTCAAGCCAGAGCCGCTCAAGCGCAAGCTAGAGCCAATTTAGAGCAAATTAATCAATCGCTCCAAGCAGCTAATGCTGAGCAAGCTCGGACGCAAACAAAATTAAACTCGCTGCGGGCCCAGCTCAACAGCGTGCAAGCAGCCAAGTCTAAAACTGAACAGCAGTTAAGTCAGGTAGAAGCGGCTAAATCTAAGACAGAAGAACAGCTCAGCAGCGTGGAAGCAGCTAAATCCCGCACCGAAGAACAATTGAAACTGGTTGAAACGATCCGATCGACTACACAAGCTCAGCTCGATCGCACCGAGAACCAATTGAAAACAGTTTCTGCTCAAAAAACGACTTTAGGATCGGAAATCGCCCAACTCCAAGAGGAACGCCAACAGTTAATCGAGCAGCGAGAGCAGGTAAAAACTCAAATTGCCCAGCGCGATCGAGAAATTGCCAAGCGAGACGCAGAAATTGCCCAGCGGGACAAGGAAATTGCCCAGCGAGAGGGAGAAATTGTTAAGCGAGACGCAGCAATTGTCGATCGCAACGAACTAATTGCCCAGCGAGACAAGGAAATTGCCCAGCGGGTGCAAAATCTGGCCGATCGCGATCGAACTATTGTCGAGCGCGACAAAGTAATTGCCGAGAGGGAAGCACTCTTAGAAACCTTGGCACAGCAACAAGCTCAACTCGAACAGCAACAAACTGTCTTGCAGCAGCAAGTGCAAGTTTTGGAACGCGACTTTCAGGCAATCCGCGAGGGTACAGTTGCCATCAGGCGCGGTCAAATTTTAGCTGCTGGCGTCGTTCGCATTATCGAAGCCGGTATGGCGAGCCGCGCGATCGATCGGCTTTTGCAAGAAGCAAATAAAACCACCGTCGGACTGATGCAGCCGGAAAATAGGAAGGTTAGAGACCAGGTTATTCAAATTACTAAAGCAGAAATCGATCAACTAATTAGTCAGGTTAAAGACGGTCAAGACTACGTGGTGCGAATTGTCGCCGGCGCTAATTACCTGCGGGAAGAAAAGGTAATTAAGGTATTTGCAGAAGCAGAAATCAATCGAGTGGTTTTCCGCGCTGGAGATGTGATTGCAGGGGTTGCTGTCGATCCGGTGACTTTGACCGACGAACAGGTGCGGCAGCAGTTGCTGCAATTGATAGAAGCTTGTCAATTTCGCGCTCGCCTGATCGGTGTTGTCGGCGGTAGAGTCCAAGTTGCCGACAGTCAGATTGAAACTTTAGCTGGTTTTATCGAGCAGTTGCAGCAGTACGAGAAACCGCTGGACGTTCAGGCGATCGCAGCAGATGTCACTTACATCGCCGGCCCGCTTAAAATAGATTTAGTGGCTCTTGAAAACGGAGCCGTTGTTTTCCGCACCGGACAACAACCACCGGGCGGAGGAGATTTGAAAGTTAAATAATAAGTGCGATCAATATATCGAATTTGAGCAAAAATTGTGCGCGATCGAAGCACAATTTTGCTTGACTTTTTCGCGCCCTTGACATATTATTAAATAATCGGAATCCGTGCCGCCATATATTATATAGCAACCTCCACATCAGGCGCGGACATAAATAACCTCATAAATAGAGCCAATACCGGTCAAGCATAAATGGTTCGATTCCGGTACTATGCAATCATCAACTGCCAACTGCCAACTGTCAACTGTTAAAATGCAGGAGCGTGCGGTGTAATGTCAGACAATCAAAATGAACCCAGAGAATACGATGCCGTCCGTGGCGGTCAAAATTCAATTCCTGTCAATGCTGCGGTACTCGGAGGCATTCCTGGTGTTAAAAGCCGCCTAGCCTCACCCATTGTCGAAGTGAGAATCGCCGCCCTCTCCGAAGCACTCAAATATGGAGAAGCAGGCTTAGATGTGATAATGCAAGCCTTGCGCGAGGAATCAATGCAGGTGAAATTTGCTGCCTATTCACTCCTGAAAGATAGAGATGATTTAAAGATAAAACCGCAGTTTCAAGACTATCTCCCTACATTTGAATTTGATGTCATCACAGTGGATGCTGAAGGAAAAGAAAACAGTCGTAGAAAGTCTTTTGCTCATTACTTCCCGGAAGACTTAGGTAATGGAGTTGTGCTCGAAATGGTTTACATTCCCGGAGGCACATTTATGATGGGTTCGCCAGAAACAGAGCAAGGTAGAAAAGATAAGGAAAGTCCGCAGCATCAAGTAACAGTACCAGCTTTTTATGCAGGAAAATACCCCCTCACCCAAGCACAGTACCAAGCAGTTATGGGAAATAATCGATCGGAATTTAGAGGTGAAAAACTTCCTGTAGAAACCGTAAGCTGGAATCAGGCTGTAGAATTATGCCGGAAACTTTCTGAAAAAACAGGCAAGATTTATCGCTTACTTTCGGAAGCAGAATGGGAATATGCTTGTCGCGCCGGAACTATAACACCTTTCTATTTTGGCGAGACAATTACCACGGATTTAGTTAATTATAACGGTTATCAACCCTATGGTGCAGCGCCCGAGGGACTTGTTCGCAGACAAACAATGGATGTAGGGAGTTTTGGCCCGAATGCCTTTGGACTTTATGATATGCACGGTCAGGTCGGCGAATGGTGCAGCGATAAGGTGCACATTAACTATGACGGCGCACCGATTGACGGAAGTTCTTGGGAAACTGGAACAAGTAGTGGCCGAGTGCTGCGTGGAGGTTCGTGGAGGATCGGTGCGGTCAATTGCCGTGCTGCCTTCCGCAGCTTCTTCCCTGCGCGCTACTCGGGCCTCTTGGGCCCGTGCAGGGGTTTTCGTGTAGCGGTTGCTTTGGCTGTCCCTTCCTCCCTGTCTTATCTGTGAGGACTCTTCTTGACTCTTTAGCCCTTTTCCCTTTTTCCTCTTTACCCTCTTGCGCGCGCTTTAATTTTTTTTTGGGGGAACTCATCTTTGCACCCGATTCAAAATAGTAGGGTGCGTCGCCATCTGCAATTTGCAAATCAAATCGACAATTTCATAGCGACGCACCGCCTGCACAGGGGTGAGAGAAACCGGGTTTTTGCGCGGGGAGTCAAAGAAACCGGGTTTTTTCGATAAATTAAAACGGGAAAGCAAAGATTGTGGCAAAAACCCGGTTTCTGATTGCTGCGGGGGGTCAAAGAAACCGGGTTTTTTCGATAAATTAAAACGGGAAGTAAAGATTATGGCAAAAACTTGGTTTCTGATTTTAGGCATTATATTGCCGCGCGGATTCCCATGATGATATAATAGGTCAATCCGGCAAAAAAGTCAAGCAAAATAAGTACGATCGCCCGCAAAAATGTTGAGACATTCAAGAATGCAAGTATCAGATGATATCTAGGTTGGCGATGGGTTTCCTCGGCCACAACAGCGCAACTACAAACTTATTAACTCAGAACTAATAAATATAATATGATTTTAGGTTTCGATCCAGGTAAAGACAAATGCGGCATAGCTGTAATGGGTAGAGATAAGAAGGTCTGCTACCATCAAGTTGTGCTGTCGGAAGCAGCGATATCTACTATTCAATCTTTGTGCCAACAGTTTCCCATTGAGTTATTAGTGATGGGAGATCAAACCACTTCTAAGAGTTGGAAACAAAAACTGACGCAGAGTTTGTCGCCGGAGATCGAAATTGTTCGGGTTGACGAGAGGTTCAGCAGTTTGGAAGCCAAAGAACGCTACTGGGAAATGTACCCTCCGACGGGACTTTCTCGCTTGATTCCCCAGGGGATGCGGACTCCGCCGCGGCCGGTAGATGATATAGTGGCGATCGTCCTAATTCAGAGGTATTTAAACAAAAGTTAGTCAATTTTATAAGCGTTACCACTAATTATTTTTGATTATTAAGGAATCAATATCTTTGGGCAGCTATTGAATTTTTAACTTAAATAAAATACACCCTAAATTTAGTGAATTTATCATTAAATAACAGTTAGTGTTACTTGATGACAGCTTCGGTCAAGATTACCTTGCCATTCTGCCGGACTTGCAGGCGTTCCGGGTTAATCGAATAGATAATATTGCCGTTAGTCGCTTCATAAGTTCCGTCGTCACCTGTCCTTACTTGCATGACATTGATTTGGCTGCCATTTATTTTGCTGAGGCCGCGGTAAAAAATTTCGCCTTCCTGGGTTTTGCAAATGTATATAGAAAAGTTGGGCGTTGCGAAAAATTGCACCATTTGGGCCCTCGGACATCCCTCAACTTGAGCAATTTGCAGCGGTTGATTATTGCCCAAAGTGTTGGGTGCGATCGCCCGAACTTTGGCAATCGGTTGATTTAGTGGAGTTGCTTTTGCTGAGGCTGTCAAAAAGCCGTGAAGCGAAGCTATCCCGAAGGGAATCGCACTAATGCCTGCTATAACTAGACCTACTCCTTTAATGCCCTTAACTCTATCTTTATAAAACATCTTGTCACTCCTGGTTTTAACTATATAATTACATCTTAAGCGATCTTTGCTGGATATTAATAATATTTAATATCAGAGGTGAAAGGTGCAGAAACACGCTACACTGTCGGTTTAAGTAAGGTGCGAGCTGTGCACCCTACACCAGTGAAAATACATAAGTATGTCAATGCGATCGAAGGAAAGCAATCTCTTGCATTTAGGACATTTTTAAGATTTTATGACTTGTTCGCGCCGATCTGAGAAACCGGGTTTCTTCATATATTTCTCGTTACTAAACCTTTGATTTTCCTAGAAACCGGGTTTCTCGCCTCCCATGCGATCGCGAACTGACTCAGTTACAGGGTAATGTTTATTTGCGGTTAGCTATTTAGTGAATAATAAAAAGGGAAACAGAAGATACATTTTTTCTCCCATTTCCCATTTTTTAAATAACCGTCGTCCTGACTGCCAACCTGCTAATTAATTAACTGCTGCCAACTGTTTGCCTTTGATTTCCACAGGCGCGGTTAATGCCTCTTCCAAATCCGCACAGCCGAGTTTTTCCTCCAAAATAGCCATCACTTCGCGGCCGAAATCATTGGAATTACGCTGCCAAGCTTCTAAACAAATTTGCCCGAAAAACGAACCCAAAGGCTCGGGATTCCACAGCAACTTGCGCGCTGTCCAAGGCATCAAACTCATGGGATCGTAACCAGGTTGCAGAATCTCCTGTTTAAAGGCGTATTCTTCCAAAATTGTGTGCGGCTGCAACCCGATAAAGAAAATCGCTGGTTCCACTTTATCGGCTCCGAAAATTCGCTCTAATTCTCGGTGATAAGCAATAGTTTGCCGGATAGTTTCAAAGGTTTCGTCAATGACGTTAAACGAGTAATTAACTGAAACCACATCGTTGTAACCTGCTGCTTTTAAATCGCGACAATTTTCCAAAACTACTCGCAAGTTGTAGCCCATCCGCATTTTGCGAACCAGTTCCTGGGAACCGCTGGTGATGCCGATTTCAAAGTAATTCATCCCCGTTTTTACCATCAAATCGCACAATTCTGGTGTGAGATTGTCCGCACGGATGTAAGCGGCCCAGTGTATGTCGTCCATGCCGGCGGCGATGATTTTTTGCAATAATTCAACTGCATCGTCGATGAATTTGCGTGCTGGGATAAATTGAGCGTCGGTAAACCAGAAATTGCGGATACCTCGATCGTACAATTGCCGAATCTCCGCCACCACCTCATCCGCCGGATTGATCCGCACTTGTTTCCCTTCAATCACCGTATAAATGCAGTAACAGCAATTATGAGGACAGCCGCGCTTGGTTTGCACTCCCACATAGAAGTCCATATCCTGTAGATAATAGGAAAATTCCGGCCAAATGGTTTCGATGTAGTTATAATCGCAGGCAGTTTTCTCGATGTTGGCTGGCTTTTCGTGAATTAGCTTCGCGCGCGGCACGGTTTCTCCCACCACATAACACCTTTCCTCGGCCAAATCTTCGCCCTTAATCAACTTCTCCAGCAAAGCTTCGCCTTCCCCCACCGAAACCACAGTTCCCGCCGGCAAACTGCGGCCCAACTGCTCGTAAAACACGCTCACAGCACCGCCTCCGACCACTGCACGAGCTTCGGGGCGGTATTTCCGGGCCCGCTTCAATCCGCGCTTAATCAGTCCCAAATTGCGCCAGAGTTCGGTGTAGTAAGACGCTGCTAAACGCAGTCCTCCGAGTGCTCCCCGGAACTTGATCAGCGGATTTTTGGCGTAGTAAAACTCGAAGGCATTTTGCAGCGGGTTGCCGCCCCTGCCGCCCACGGGCGCGTAAATTTGAATGTCCCGCCAAGAGAAAACCAGCAGAGTCGGCTTAAACTCGTCTATGCTGGCATCTAAAGCTTTAGCGAAATCCAGGGGGGGTACGGCACCTAAATCAAAAATGCGCTGTTCGACATCGGGAAACAGCTTGTGTACGTGATCCGAAAGATACACAACTCCAATCGGGAAAATAGGATTGCAAGGGAGGCGAACGTACAGGACTCGGTTTTCTCGGTTTTCCATGATTGCCATATCCTAAAGTGGAACTTTTTCAGCTATGTTAATATTCTTTTAATATAACTTTACAATCTATCTAATTTTCGCAATTTGACATTAAATATTCTTAAATTTTTCTATTGGGATTAAGGCCGAGCTTGTTGGTGTCGATCGGCGACAGCAGCAGAAAAAAGCTAATTTATAAGTCAATACAGCGTATTTTGACTGAAAATCCCAGCGGGGAGTCAAAAAGCCGATATTTATCCGGTTATATTTTAAGTTAGGTACGATCGGTCTCTAATCTGTGAGGGAGTTGGTAGTCGGCTTTACAGTAGGCTGGGATCGCCTAGTGTTAGCCTGAGAAGATAACTAAAACTTTTAGGCAAGGCTCCCTCAGCAGTTATGGCTCAAATTCTTGACCCCGTACCCTCAGACGCCGACAGCAAGATTCTGTGCTGCTACGTCAACGCCACCAGTCAAATTCAGATTGCTCGCATCGCCAACATTCCTAACTGGTACTTTGAACGAGTGGTGTTTCCCGGACAGCGCTTAGTGTTTGAAGCGATGCCGGCCGCAGCATTGGAAATTCACACCGGGATGATGGCCAGTGCAATTTTGTCGGATAAAATTCCTTGCGATCGCTTGCAGATTAACGAAGGCCCCTATTCAAACGTCAATCCTAGCAGATCGCCAGAGGCAGTTCAGGGCGATCGAGCAGTAATGGTCGGCCGCCCCAAATCCCGAGAAATCTCAGAACCTTTGACTGTCCCGGCACTAACCGCCGTCGATTAATCGCAGTTGTGAGTTTTGAGTTATAAATTGTCAGTTAATTGATAACTCCGCGCTCAAAATTCCAACTTCTGCAAAGCGGTAAAAACTCAACAGTTAAGAATCAAAGTTTCTGAAATGAATTTTAGATCAAGACTCACAACTGCAAATATTGTCCGGTTTTTCGTATTTCCCTGAGTTTTGTTGGCGGGCCCGAAAGCTGTGCAAAAATATCATTAAACAGCTTCTCGAATTTCAGCCATGTCAGCACAGCCGATCGCCTCTTCCCCATCTTCTGCCCCAGTATTTGAGCCGGCGATATTCCGGCTTTCTCCCCTGATTAGAATCACGCTGTTGAGCTTGTACGCAGCCCTGACAATTCCATTGCCGTTTTTGTCGGAAGTAACTAAAGCACCCGTTCCCCCCGCCGCACTCTGGGCAGCAATTGTTGTCGGGGCTGTGGGCCTGTACGGCGTGCTCAGTGAAAGGGTAATTTTGAGCGAGGAAGGGATTGAAGTCACGTATCCTAACTGGTTCCCGCGTTTTTTTCGCAAGGGTTGGTCGCTACCTTGGACTGAGGTAAAAGCTCTCAAACCTCGATCGACCGGTCAAGGAGGTTTAGTTTACTATTTTTTGAGTCATTCGGGTGAAGGTTATTTGCTACCAATGCGAGTGGCTGGATTTGCTAAATTAGTCGGTTTGGTGGAAGCAAAAACAGGTATTGATACTAGAGATGTCCGCCCTTTGTCGCAGCCTTGGATGTATCTTATTTTGCTGGGATGTACGCTGCTGTTGCTGTTGGTGGATGCGTGGACTATTGTCACGGCGATCGGGCTTAAAGGCAATCTGTAATATTATGTCCGGTAGAATAACCGTTATCAAGTTTGTACTGAGGACTTCAGTCCTCATAAAACTTACTTGGAGTTAAGTCCTCACTAAGCTGTACTGCATTTAGTTTTTACCTTTGGGGCGGGCTAGAAAGCCACCCCAAAAGAGTTCCCATAAAAATACAGCATATTCCATGAGTTGCTTGGCATTTTTAATTCTATTAAATTTATTGAGACTGGGATATTGGGCGTTCCCAATATGCAGGTTAAATGTGAAAGATGGGGGTGACGAAGAGGTTTATAAAGTAGACTCACTAAGAGTTGCAGCCCGTATTTCCTGTAGGTAAAAGCGACGTTTAGTGGGAGTTAATTTCAGTAAATGCTCACCTTCGTTGCTTTCAGACCCTAAGTAAACTCGATATCATCAGTAAAACATTCTTGTTTGTTGATGCCTTCTACCTCTGTAGTAGTGGCTTTCTCGTACAGGTTATCCACCGCATCGCGCTCCGCAAATACTCTAGGGACAATCCATCCTCAATGGCGTAGAAAGTGCGCTCCGGTTCGATCGCCCTGATGGCAGAATCCTCTCCCGCTGATGTCATGATGCTGCTAAAACCCCCTTCGTCTAAGGAGACGACGGCCACACCGAGAGTTGGGAACACCGCTCCCCCTGCTCCTTCACATTGGCTGAACTCTAGGGCCGAGTCGGGGAAATCGGCAGCATTTGCCAGTCCCGTGATGCCAGCTTGGTCACTTAGGAGGGCTAACCCTTCTGTCACCGCATCTTCGCGGAAAGTAATAATGTAACGCCCTGTTGCTCGATCGGCTTGGGCAGTTTCTGGGATGGGAAAACTAGGTTGTTCACACATAAAATACCTCTTATTGACTGTTATTAGAAATCAATAACAGTTTTTCGGATTTTGTAACATCGATTTTTGTTGTTTTTGATTCAGCCTCGACTTATTTTTACGTGGCGTCCAAGACTGAAAAGCTAGTGACGTGCTAGAACTCAAAAACAATTTTTGTTTGTGGTGAACATTATTGTTTAATTTTGTTTATAGCGAACTTTTTGGGCGAGAATTTGGCTAATATTATTAAGTTTTTATAAAAAAACTTACTACTAAAAGTAATTGGGATAAGATAAACGTCATTGATTTTTAGGTTCTTCGACTTTCCTAAGATAACATTTCAACCAAAAACTAATTTTATCTAAGAATTAGTTTGGGTTCACCCTGTATTTTTTACATTAAATTCAAGATGTGATTTGAATGTGAATATTTATTGGCGCATTTAATCTCATTGTTGAATAGCTAGACTAAAAGCTGAGAAATTTAGCGTGAAGATCGAGCAATTACCAGCAAGTATAAGCGTTAAAGCTTAGCTAGGAATTCTTCTTAAAGACTTTTAGTGAGAACATAGAGAATGAGTACCAAAAAGTCATTGTTTATACCTCGGCGTCAAGTAATTCGTGGGATTTTATCTACTACAGCGTTTGCAGTCACATCGCGCCTTTGGACTGGATGTAGTCCTGCTAAAGAGGTTCAAGCAAACTCGGCTGCAAAAGATAAGCCAATTGTGATGGGATTTATTTATGTGGGTCCCAAAGATGACTACGGCTACAATCAAGCCCAAGCTGAAGGGAACGCTGGGGTTTCTAAATTAGCTTGGGTAAAAACTGTAGAGGAAGCAAATGTTCCTGAAACTACATCGGTACAAGAAACCATGAGGAACATGATCGAACAAGATGGGGCAACAGTTCTGTTCCCTACCTCCTTCGGGTACTTTGACCCCCATATTCTGAAACTGGCAAAGGATTACCCGGAGGTACAATTCTTTCACTGCGGTGGACTTTATCAGGAAGGTAAGCATCCAAATAACGTTGGCAGCTATTTTGGCTACATTGATGAGGGTGAGTACGTAGCAGGCATTGTTGCTGCCCACGCTTCCAAAACCGGAAAATTAGGATTTATTGCTGCTAAACCCATACCGCAAGTATTACGCAATATCAATAGCTTTACATTAGGGGCACGTAGCATTAAGCCAGAAGTTACAACTCAGGTGATTTTTACAGGAGATTGGTCTTTGCCTGTTAAAGAAGCTGATGCTGCAAATAGTATGGCTGACCAGGGTGTTGATGTAATTACCTGTCACGTAGATAGCCCCAAAGTGGTGATGGAAACGGCAGAGAAACGAGGCATTTTCTGTACTGGCTACCATGCAAGTCAAGCCCAACTTGCGCCCAAAGGATATTTAACAGGTGCCGAGTGGGACTGGACGAATGTCTATTCTAAGTATGCTGAAATGCTTCAAGCTGGCAAGACGCTGATGAACGGAGGCATTCCCCATTTAGTACGCGGTGGCTTGAAGGATGGCTTTTTGAAGCTATCGCCCTACGGCAGCACTGTAACGGCTGAAGCGAAAAAGGATGCAGAGGCTGCTAAGAGTAAGTTTCTTGATGGCAGCATGGTGATTTATAAGGGGGAAATAAAAGATAACACCGGGAAAGTTGTGATTGCTGGAGGTAAGGATTACAAGCAGCAAGACGCAGAACTAGAAAAGATGAATTGGCTGGCATCAGGCGTCATCGGCAAAGTTACGAGTTAATTAGCTGATGTGCATTCAACATTGTATAGCGGACAACTTAAACGCTGATTAGCTTAGTAGGGGCGCGCAGGTTTGCCCCTACATACCCCTTCCTTTCGCTAAGAAAGTATTTCACGCCCGTGGGCAACTGCTATACAAGCAAGTTTTTAATTCAACACTCATCATTTTCTTAGTAATTCATCTTTTATCCTGATGATGATTAACCGTCAAAACTGGCGTACAACTTTGGAAGCGGTTTGTATCCCGATCGCCGCCATCCTCTTCTCATTGGTATTGTTTGGAATTTTTTGTGCGGCGGCTGGATCTAATCCCTTTGCTGTCTATGCCTCAATCTACAAAGCAGCGTTTGGCAGTTGGCATTCATTCCAAAACACCCTGATCAGGGCTGCACCGTTGATGTTGAGTTCTCTGTGTACGGCTCTACCTGCCCGTTTAGGGTTGATGATTATCGGCAACGAAGGCGCTTTAGTAGTTGGGGGTCTGGGGGCTGTTGCCGGTGGACTGGCTTTATCTTCTGCACCGCCGACGTTAGTTCAAATTGCAATGGCGCTGGCAGGAATTGTCTGTGGAGGTCTATGGATTGGTGCAGTGGGAGCTTTGCGCTATTACCGGGCAGTGAATGAGACAATTAGCAGCTTGTTGTTGAACTATATTGCGATCGCCCTGCTCAATCATTTAGTCGGCGGCGTGATGCGTGACCCCAGCAGTCTCAATAAAATTTCTAGTTACCCGATTCCTGATGTGAATATGTTAGGGAATATTCCAGGAACCCGCGTTCACTACGGTCTAATTTATGGGTTGGTTGCTTGTGCGATCGCCTACTTCCTGATCCAGCGTACTACCTTTGGCTTTGCAGCTAGAACAGCAGGAGGTAACATCCGCGCTGCTCGAATTGCCGGACTTCCTGTCGGCAAGTTGACAATGGCAATCTGTTTCTTAGCTGGCTCTTGTGCGGGTTTAGCAGGCATGGTGGAAGTCGCAGCCGTGCATGGTCGAGCTAACGAATCACTTAATGCTAACTATGGCTACAGCGGTATCTTAGTCGCATTCATTGCTCGACACAACCCTCTTGCTGCGACTATTGTGGCAATTCTGCTTGGCGGCATTCTTGCTAGTGGTGGCATCTTGCAACGGGCACATGGACTGCCCGATGCAACCGTTTTAGTGTTCCAAGGGTTGGTCTTTTTGGTAGTTCTGTATAGCGAATCGCTCTACGGACGTTTGCCATTTTTCAAACAACGGTCAACCGATAGCCCTCAGCAGCCACCTTCTAGCGAGCAGCCATCAGTAGCCACTGTCTAACTAAGCAATACGTTAAGCCAAAATCTCACATCGGAGGAATCCACAATGGCAGCAGAAGTATTAGGTTGGTGGGGAGTACCTTTGGGTATCTTGGCAGGAACTTTACGGGGTAGCGCTCCGTTTCTGTTCGTCAGTTTGGGCGAATGCCTGACTGAAAAAAGCGGCAAGATTAATTTGGGGTTAGAAGGGACACTGTTAACGGGTGCGATGAGTGCCTATGCTATTTCTTATCAGACTGGATCGCCTTGGTTAGGTGTTTTAGCCGCTGGTCTAGCTGGCATGGTACTAGGTTTAATCCACGCTTGGCTGTGCGTGCAACCAAAAGTAAATGACATTGCCGTAGGCATCGCCATGATTATTTTTGGTAGCGGCATTGCTTTCTTTTTTGGCAAACCTTTTATTCAACCAAGTGCCCCCCAGTTGCCTAGTTTCCCTCTGGGTGCTTGGAGTCATCTGCCTCCTGTGCAATCAGCGCTACAAATTTGTCCCCTATTTTTGTTAGGTGTAGCGATCGCCCCTTTAATGCAGTGGTTTTTTAAATCAACTCGCTGGGGGTTATTTATTCGTGCAGTTGGGGATAGTCCCGATGCTGCCAAAGCAATGGGAATCTCCATTAATAAAGTTCGGATGCTCTGCATTATTGCAGGCAGTTTCTTAGCTGGAATTGGTGGTGCTTATTTATCTCTTTACTATCCCGGTAGTTGGACAGAACGCATCTCTAGTGGTCAAGGACTCATGGCGGTAGCGCTGGTAATTTTCGCTCGTTGGAACCCAGTTCAGTGCTTATACGCCTCGTTGCTGTTTGGGGGAGCACAGGCGATCGGGCCTGCTTTGCAATCAGTAGGAGTGGATTCCTATTACTACTTATTTAATGCCTCGCCCTACATCCTGACGCTGGCGATCATGATTATTACTTGTTCACCTAAACGAACTTTGACAGGCGCGCCTGGATCTTTAGGAACTAGCACGTAAAACAGGAATTTATCGCAAGGAAGATAAACATGGGACGTTTTGTAGAAGCTGAACCATATCCTTATCCTTACAATGGCGATTTGCGCCCAGAAAATACGGTGCTGCTGATAATTGATATGCAAATTGATTTCTGCGGCATTGGTGGATATGTTGATAAGATGGGCTACGACTTGTCACTGACTCGCGCTCCTATTGAGCCAATCAAGCGAGTCTTAGAAGTCGCACGGGCGAAGCACTTCCATATCATGCACACCCGCGAAGGACACCGCCCCGATTTAGCAGATTTACCAGAAAACAAGCAGTGGCGATCGCGTCAAATTAACGCCGGAATTGGCGATCCTGGACCCTGCGGCAGAATTCTAGTTCGAGGTGAAGCAGGGTGGGAAATTATTCCAGAACTCGCGCCTTTGCCTGGAGAAGCGGTGATTGACAAGCCGGGGAAAGGTTCTTTTTATGCTACGGATCTAGATCTGTTACTGAAACGCAAAGGCATTCAAAACATTGTCTTGGCTGGCATTACCACCGATGTCTGCGTGCATACCACAATGCGAGATGCAAACGATCGCGGTTATGAATGTTTGCTTTTATCTGACTGTACGGGCGCAACAGATTATGGCAACCATTTGGCGGCACTTAAGATGATCCAGATGCAGGGAGGGGTGTTTGGAACCGTTGCTGATTCAGAAGCATTTATCAAAGCTTTAAGTGTTGAAGTGTGAGGAAACAAAAAGTAAATAGTTCAAGCATTGAAATGAATCCCGCCATCTAAGTAAAGAATCAAATCTCATAAATATCCGATAAACTGACAACTTTACAGGAGATAAAAACATGACAGAAGTGAAAGACTCTCTCGCAAAAAACTCAGCACTAAATACTCACAATTATTTAGACACTCAAAACTCAAACTTCACAACTCAAAACTTTCTTCAACCACCAGAACTAGAGGTGGTTAACATGACTAAGCGGTTTGGCATGATGACTGCCCTTGATAACTTCTCGATGACGCTAAAACCAGGGACGTTTCATGCTTTGCTGGGCGAGAACGGAGCAGGCAAAAGTACCCTTGTTAAATGTGTGATGGGTTTCTATACTCCTACTTCAGGCAAAGTGTTGATTGATGGACAGGAAAGTGCGATCGCAAGTCCTCGCGATGCTCATAAGTATGGCATTGGCATGGTTTACCAGCACTTCACTTCTGTGCCTGCCATGACGGTAGCCGAAAATCTGGTTTTGTCCCGCTTTGATAGCCCCAATTTGATTAATTGGAAAGCCGAGTATGAGCGGTTAAAGGCTTTTATGAAAACTGCTCCTTTCCGAGTTCCTCTAGATACCCCGGTGTTTCAATTAGCTGCGGGGGAAAAACAAAAGCTAGAAATTCTTAAACAGATATATCTTCAGAGTCGGATTTTGATTCTGGACGAACCCACTTCGGTGCTTACTCCGCAGGAAGCCGATGAGGTTTTAGGTTTACTTCGCGCAGAAGTTACTGCCGGAAGATTAAGCGTCTTAATTATCAGCCACAAATTCCGGGAAGTGATGGCGTTTTGCGATAGCATCACGGTGCTGCGTAAAGGGAAGTTTGCAGGTCAGGGTTTGGTAAAGGATCTGACTGTCTCGGATATGTCTGAAATGATGATGGGTGAAAGGCGCGAACCGAAACCAGTTGAAAAGACAGCCCCCCCAACGACTATTCCTGTCCTTGAAGTTAAAGACCTTCATGCCAATAAAGACAACGGTCTGGAGGTATTGACAGGAGTAAACCTCACAGTTTACAGCGGCGAAATTGTTGGGATTGCAGGTATCTCAGGCAATGGTCAGCGGGAATTGGTGGAGGTGTTGGCAGGTCAGCGTTCTGCTACAGGTGGAGATGTGCTGGTTAATGGCGAAGTTTATACGGCAACACGAGCCGAGATGTTTAAACATCAGGTCTTCGCACTACCAGAAGAACCCCTTCATAATGCTTGTGTGCCACACATGAGTGTGGCAGAAAATTTAGCCCTGCGGACGTTTGACCGCCCTCCTCAAGCTAAAGCAAGTATCTTACTCATCCTCAAAGAAATTAGGCAGGCGGCTAAGAGCTTAATTAATACTTTCAAAATTAAAACGCCTTCGCCAGATACGCCTATCGGTAATCTGTCGGGGGGAAATGTACAGCGCACAGTGCTAGCGCGGGAACTCTCCGCCGAGCATATTAAGTTACTAATTGCCGCGAATCCTTGCTTTGGTCTTGATTTTGCTGCTGTGGAGTACATTCACGGTCAGATTATTGAGGCTCGCAACCGAGGAGTAGCTGTGTTGCTGGTGAGCGAAGATTTAGATGAACTGCTGAAATTGTCCGATCGGGTTTTGGTAATCAGTGGCGGGAATTTTACTTATGAAAGTGCGATCGCAGATGCAGATTTTGCTCAGATTGGTAAGAGCATGGCAGGACATTAATCAATTTGGGAATATTTATGACTGAATTACTGAAGCAAACTTTGCTCCTTAAGGATTTACCTAATATCGCGACGTGGCAGAATGAGTTGGCTTGGCAACCATTTCGTGATGGGGTGGAAATCTACCGACTTTATGGTGATAACGAAAGTGGATCGGCTGCTGCTCTACTGCGGTATGAGCCGGGAGCGAGTGTCCCAATGCACACCCATACTGGTTTTGAACATATTTATGTACTAACTGGATCGCAAACTGACCAGAATGGCGAACACCAAGCCGGAACCTTTGTCATTAACCCCCCTAACAGTAACCACAGTGTTGTCAGCCAAGCTGGCTGCATAGTCCTAGTAATTTGGGAAAAACCTATATCAATATGGTCTTAATATGTGCCCAACCTTATGATTATGAACTGCCCGTCTCTGGCGGTGTGGCTTTGGTTATCATCGATATGCAGCGAGATTTTTTGGAGCTTGGGGGATTTGGTGAAGCTTTAGGCAATGATGTCAGCCAACTACAGGCGATCGTACCAACGGTAAAGCAGTTGTTAGAGGTATTTCGCGAGCGTCATCTCCCGATTGTTCACACTATTGAAGGTCATCAACCTGACCTTTCTGATTGTCCTTTATCTAAGCAAAAGCGGGGTCAAAGTCAACTAAAAATTGGCGATCGAGGCCCAATGGGACGAATTTTAATTTTGGGTGAACCTGGCAATTCAATTATCTCAGAATTGACACCTAAGCCTGATGAAATAGTAATTAATAAACCAGGTAAGGGCGCTTTTTATCACACTAATTTGGAATTAATACTTCGTGAAAAAGGGATTACTCACCTAATTTTTACGGGAGTCACGACTGAGGTTTGCGTTCAAACAACTATGCGTGAGGCTAACGATCGGGGGTTTGAATGTTTACTCGTTGAGGATGCTACAGCTAGCTACTTTCCACAGTTTAAACAGAGTGCGATCGATATGATTCGCGCCCAAGGGGGTATTATTGGTTGGACTGCAAAGGCTGAAGTAGTAATACAAGCTTTGGAAAAATCGCAGCCTTAAATTTAAAAACTGTCGGCTATCCCGGATGTTTGGGGTAAAAAGCAGTGGCTGATACATTTTTTCCTAACAAGCTTTCCGGCCTGTTCCACAAAGAAGAGACCTCTGGGTTTGGGGCGGCTTGTCACCCCTCCTGATGTGGAACATCTTATTATCAAACACGCGCAAAACAGAAAAACCCGGTTTCTTTAAGAAGCCGAGTTTTTACGTATTCTATTGTTTATTTAAACTACTTAACTTCAGCAGATCGCCGACTGTTAGGTGATTCGTAGTAAACTCCAGAACCTGTATCGGAGACAAAATGACAATCCCAGTAAGAGCGAATAAAGCTCTTCCAAATTGGCTCGGTTGACTTGCGGTAATAATCGCCCAACACTGGCTTGATGGCTTCCGTTGCTTCCTTCAAGTGATAGTGCGGCATTGTCGAGAAAATGTGGTGGGCTACGTGGGTGCCAATATCGTGATGGATGGAATTAATGATTCCGTAGTCGCGATCGATCGTAGACAATGCACCTTTCAAGAAAGACCAATCTTTACCGCGATACCAAGGAATATCGGCTTCTGTGTGGTGCAGGAATGTTACCAAATCCAGCCACATCACGAACACTACATAGGGAACCAAGTAGAACTTGAGTAAAAACAGCCAACCAAACTGATAGGTTAGGGCGCCTAAAAAGGCTACCATCAGTACCAAGGATGCGGAACTCGTCAACACATCCCATTTTTCGGACGGACGGAAAATCGAGCTACCGGGCATGAAGTGAGAACCTTCCCGATCGGGCGATCGCCGAAATAGATAAATCGGGTAGGCAAATAACATCAAATAAAAGCGTCCCAGCTTTTCGTACCAAGGCATTTGATTGTATTTGCTCTCCGATACCGGATACCAGCTTTCATCGTTATCTAAGCTGCCTGTATTTGCGTGGTGGGTTCTGTGACTAATCCGCCAACCGTGGAAGGGCACGAGAATTGGAGCGTGGGAGAGGTGTCCGATCAGGTTGTTGAGCCATTTGCTCTTAGAAAATGAACCGTGTCCGCAGTCGTGGCCCACTACAAACAATGCCCAAAACATGGTTCCCTGCATCAACCAAAAGATTGGGTAAAACAGCCAGGAATCGACGGTGTAGGCGATCGCATACAAACCGGCGATGATGCCAATATCTAAAAAGAAATAAGCCAGAGATTTCCATGCCGAGGGCTCAAAACAGTGGGCTGGAATGGCTGCCTTGATATCTTGAAGAGTAAAAGGTAACTCTGTTGTACGAGAGGACGAGTCTTGATTGCTCGGGGGATTGAGAACAGTATTTGATTGCACGAAGTTTCCGATTTAAGCTGACTTGAGAAACCGCATTCCGCCTTCTTTCAACAGTCAATCGATTTTAGATTTTAGATTTTAGATTTTAGATTCACTCCACAGATGAATCTGGGGGCTTAAACTAAGATCTAAATTTTTTGGCTCTCCCGAACAGGAGTCGGGGGGTTGTATCCCTATGCAGGTGAGGTCACTTTCAAACTGCAAGGAGCCATATTTTTACTCTGCAAGGGTTCCTAAAGTTCTTTAGTTCGCATCAACAGCCCGTCCGCGATTCTCAAGCAAGTTGGCTTGTGGAATACTGGTGTGGGAAAAATTAGTGCGATCGACCCTGTTATCTGAAAAAATCTCATGTGCCCGTTGTTGGTGCGAAATGCGACTTCCATCTGAGAGTGGACATCTGGAGGAACTACCTCCAGCCTGCAGGTAGCATACAGCGTTTCGAGCAGCAATTGTGAACGAGAGTGTAGGAAAACACCATCGGTTTTAGATTGGCGATTTTAGATTGAAGGACAGATCTCAAATCTCAAATCTGCAATCTCCAATCTAAAATCCCAGTGTTGGGTTTCACACAAGTTCTACCCAACCGACTGTTCACTACTGTTCACAAATTCTGCAAGAACTGCTAAAGCTAAGTTAATGTAACATTTCTACACACATTCTGGCAATGACTTACCAGAAAAACTTGAAAATCCATAAATTGGGGAAAGTGACGGGCGATCGCTTTCTCTATTTTGGATTTTCTAGGTTCCAGCTTTTTCTAATATGAGCTTAGACCGTTTTACCACTTCTGGAACGTCGATCGGATAATCACCGGTGAAACAGGCCGAACAAAAACTCAGCGGGTCTTCATTAGTTGCCCTCAGCATTCCATCCCAACTCAAGAAAGCCAAAGAATCAACCCCAATTTGGGCGCCGATTTCTGCGACTGACTTAGTAGCAGCAATCAACTGATCTTGATTGTCGGTGTCGATCCCGTAGAAACAAGGATGAGTCACCGGCGGCGAGGATATTCTCATGTGAACTGCGGTCGCGCCCGCATCCCGCAAGGCTTTGACTATTTTGCGGCTGGTAGTGCCGCGCACGATCGAATCGTCGATAATAATTACTCGCTTCCCTTCCAACACATCTTTGAGAGGGTTGAGTTTCATGCGGATTCCTGACTCCCGCATTGTCTGAGTCGGTTGAATAAAAGTGCGCCCGACGTAGCGGTTTTTAATTAATCCTTCGGCGTAAGGAATGCCGGAAGCTTGAGAAAAGCCGATCGCCGCCGGGATTCCAGAATCGGGAACGCCGATGACTATATCCGCATCAGCCGGAGATTCTGCTGCCAACAAACGCCCGATCCGCAGCCGGTAGCTGTACAAACTTTCACCTTCCATCTGGCTGTCGGGTCGAGCAAAATAGATCATTTCAAAGATACAAAGTTTGCGCTTCTGCTGCTGACTCCAGTGGAAGGAAGCCATACCTTCCTCTGTAATCCAAACTAATTCCCCCGGTTCTACGTCCCGCAAAAATTCAGCACCGATAATATCCAAGCCACAAGTTTCCGATGCTAAAACGTATCGTACCGGAGTTGTGGGGAGGATGCCAATTACCAGCGGTCGGACGCCGTGGGGGTCGCGGACTCCCATCACGCCTTGGGGGGTGGCGATCGTCAAACTAAAGGCTCCTTGGCACATACCAAAGGCACTGATCGCTGCTTCGAGCCAGTCTTTGCCCTTGTCTACCTCGGAACCGATCGCCACTGCGATCGCCTCTGAATCTGTCGTGCTGACAAATTCGCACTTCCGAGACAGCAATTCTTCCCGCAATTCTTTGGTATTGACAAGATTTCCGTTATGTGCTAACGCGAGACTTCCCAAACGGGTTTGGACGACAACAGGTTGAGCGTTGACAACCCGCGACGAGCCCGTAGTAGAGTAGCGAGTGTGGCCTACGGCTAAGTTACCGGGCAAGTGACCTAAACTCGATTCGTTAAAGACTTGGGAAACCAGTCCCATATCTTTGTGAAGGTGGACTTTTTCACCTTCAAAGGTGGCAATTCCTGCTGATTCCTGACCGCGGTGCTGCAAAGCATACAAACCGAAGTAGGTCAACTTGGCGACATCTTCACCCGGTGCGTAGATACCGAAAACGCCACAAGCTTCCTCGGGCTTGTCGGGTTTGTTAGAATGCTCGTCAGCCGCGAAGGAATGGTTGGGAATCATAGATGGGTGGGTTCCTAATGGGGAAGGTGGGTTAGGGGGACAGTTTCAGCGGGAAATCTTGTTTGCGAAAGCGTCGCATAACTTAACATTCCCTTAATCTTGCCACGGATCTGTCATTATTTCCAAGTCGTGTAGCATTTCAGACAGAAGCGATGCGGCGTTTAATGGCATTGTAGTATCGATCGCCCCCTGATCCTATATTAACCTTGATTAATTGTGGGCGGTCGGGCGATCGATGGGGCGCGATCGATGGGGCGCGCTCTGGCGCTCGATTGGGCGATTAAAAGAGATTGTTGGCGAATATCGCGGAGGGTGTTACCCCTCACATCTGGAATGCAGCATTTGGGTTCGCTATTGGTAGTTAATAGCTATATGGTTAATTAATTACTTACTCCTGCTCCACTATTTTTAGGGGTGAGGGGTGAAACCATTTTTTAAGGCACCTACAGTCTATTGAAATCGCTTAAGAGTCAAACTCTCGTCCCAGCAGAGGGGGACTAAGAAATAGGCGATCGTGCAAGGGAAAATCAATTATAAAATTGCTTCACTGGCTTTTTGAAATATTAGAATTTAAGCGCGATCGAGCTTGACTTATTCATAAAATTGACCTACTATATCATCATGGGAATCTGTGCGGCCATGTAAAGTCTATTTTGGCGCGGCCAGTTATGGCAATAGCACGGAGCAGATAAGTTTTTCAGTTTAATTTGTAGGGTAGGTCGCTGTGAAATTGTCGCTCGAACTTGCAGATTGTTTCAGGCGACGGATCTTACAAATTTGTGGTGCGTCACTGTGAAATTGTCGATCGAACTTGCAGATTGTTTCGGGCGACGCACCCTACGGCTTCAACCCGCGCACCACGCGGAAACTAGGACGAGGAAGAAACCGAAGCTACCGCCACGCGAAAACCGAGGTGCCTGCTGCGATGGACCGCCCCCGCCCAATGCCTGCCACGATAGGCACTACGGCAATAGACCGTATTGCAGTTCCAGCCACCACCACGCAGCACTCGGTTATTATCTGTTCCAGTTTCCCAAGAACTTCCGTCAGTCGGCGCGCCACTATAATTATCGTGCCATTTATCGCTGCACCATTCCCAAACAGTCCCGTGCATATCATACAAACCAAACGGATTCGGCCCAAAACTCCCCACATCCGTTGTTTGTTTGCGGTAAAGTCCCTTCGGCGCAGAACCGTAGGGATGATTGCCATCATAATTAACTAAATCCGGGGTAATTGTCTCGCCAAAATAGAAAGGCGTTGTAGTTCCGGCGCGACAAGCATATTCCCATTCGGCTTCCGAAGGTAAGCGATAAATCTTGCCGGTTTTTTGAGAAATTTTCTGGCAGAATTCCAGAGCATTATTCCAGCTTACTTGTTCTACAGGACGTTTCAAACCTTTGATATGAGAAGGGTTATTCCCCATCACTACTTCCCACTGTTCTTGAGTAATGGGATATTTACCCATAAAAAAAGGAGAGATATTAACAGTACGCTGCGGCCCTTCATTGTTACTTCGCCTTGCTTCCGTATAGGGAGAACCCATCACGAAACGGCCACCAGGAATTGCTACCATGTCTAAGATTGCACCACCGCCTAAATTTTCACTAATAAATTGTGCTTGACGGCGTTGACGGCTAGTTATATTACCCCGCACATCAACTGTCACCACTTCAAAGTCAAACCTTTGTAAAGTCTGCGCCGGAGTTGGTGTCGGTGCGGGAGTTGGTCTTGACTGACGTTGAAAATCTATTAAAACTTCCTCGGCTGATTGATAGCGCTGCTGAATATCTTTTGCCAACAACTTAGATAAAATCACTTCCAATCCCTTTTCTATGGGGCTTTTCAAATGTTGCTGCCAATTGGCCGTCCAACTATAACCTTGATCCACCCACAAATCAAAAGGATATAGCCCTGTCAGTAGATGAAAAGCAGTCGCCCCCCAGCTAAACAAATCGCTGGCTGGATAAGCTTCACCCCCTTTCATTTGTTCAATGGGTACATAACCATCCGAACCAATTCGCGTTCCCAGTCTCGACATCACTGTTCCCGACAACTGTTTGGAAACTCCGAAATCAATCAACATTAACAAACCGTCGCTGCGACGGCGCATAATATTCTCAGGCTTGATATCTCGGTGAATAATTTTTTGTTCGTGAATAAACTTGAGAACAGGTAGAAGTTCTAGTAATAGTTGCTTAACTTGGCTTTCTTGCCAAATTCCCTGATTTTGGAAAAGCGTCAACAAATTATCCCCATCAACAAACTGTTGTACGAGATACAAATATTTGTTGTCTTCAAAGTAGGCGTCTAGTGATGGAATTTGGGGATGTTGTCCTAGCTGTTGCAGTTGTCTGGCTTCTTGCTGAAATAATTCTACCGCTTTGTTAATCGCCCAAGTTCCCTGGACATCTGGTGCTAATTGTTTAACGACACAGCGTTGATTTAGTCGATCAATATCTTCTGCTAAATAAGTTCTGCCGAAGCCACCTTGACCGAGGAATTTGATCATGCGGAAACGATTTCGCAGGAGGGGTACGAGTTCCAGGCCGCAACTGATGCAATATCTTTGTCCGTCAGGGTTGTCAGGCTTTTCGCAGTCGGGATTGATACAGCAAATCATTTGTTTTAGGAATGATATTGTTTATATTGTATAGTGTGCAAGAACCCCGACTTCTGTAATAGGTTTTTGCCAGAATCGTGAATTTTGTAAGAAGTCGCGGATCTCAGGTGTGTCTTTAAACCCGGAGATCCCCCCTAGCCCCCCTTCTTAAGGGGGGGACAAGAACGCTCAAAGTCCGCGTTCTTAAGGGGGGTTTAGGGGGAGCGAAATTTCATGTTGTCAAACAGATGCAATCCGACGCTCGATCGCATTATAGAATCGATCGCTCATATCACCCATCGAAACCTCAATTAACACTTGATTATCAGCACTCACAACCCGCAAAGGTGATTCAGCACAGCAAACTAAACCTATTTTCTGCCACATTTTTGTCAAATGTTCTTGCAGGTAAGACTCCCAAATTTCTTGATTTTTCGGTGCCACTGAAACTACAATGCAGTTGCCCATTTCACCAAACAAAATTTCATCCCAGCGGCTGACATTTGCTGAATTAGAACTGAGATGAATTTCCGCACCCATTTTAGCAGAGATACAGCATTCCGCGAGGGCGATCGCAATTCCACCTTCCGCACAATCATGGGCAGAACCTACCCAACCTTGCCGAATTCCCTCGCGGCAAACCGATTGCACTTTTCTTTCCAACTCAAAATCTATCCTTGGCGGTTTCCCAGCTACAATCCCGTGAATTGCCGCTAAATATTCCGAACCTCCTAAAGTAGGAGAAGTATCGATTTTTGAGCTTTCAGATGAAACTTCTGAGTTTTGGGATGATTCACCAATTCCCAGCACATAAATTAAATCACCTTTCTTTAGCCAAGCTTGGCCAGAAATCTTCTTCAAATCAGGAATTAACCCCACCATTCCGATTACCGGAGTCGGATAAATTGGTTGAGGATTTCCCTCAGCATCAACAGTTTCATTGTAAAGAGAAACATTGCCGCCAGTCACAGGCGTTCCCAACTCGCGACAAGCATCAGCAATCCCGCGACAAGCTGACGCTAACTGCCAATATCCGATCGGCTTTTCGGGACTGCCAAAATTCAAATTATCAGTAACTGCCAGAGGTTCAGCACCCACACAACTCAAATTTCTTGCTGCTTCCGCTACGACTGCTTTTGCACCTTCATAAGGATCGAGATAAACATAACGAGAATTGCAATCAACGGTTGCAGCAACTCCGGGAATAATCCCCGGCGGCGCTTCCTTCTTGCTAAGGGGGGGAGAAAGTTTTGGAGTTTCCCTACCTTGTGCCTTTGTAAATAGAGGAATTACCTCTTCTTCCTGTTTGCTTTCAGAAGCTTCAGAAACAGCATCTTCTCTCTGTAGATCCCCCTTAGCAAGGGGGGGTTCTTCTAACTCCTTAGCATGGGAAGATTGGCAAGGTTCTAGCGGACGCAATCTGACAACCGCAGCATCAGCGCCTCCCGGTAAAACAACAGTATTGTTTTGCACTTGATGGTCGTATTGGCGATAAACCCAGCGTTTAGAAGCGATGGTGGGAGTATCTAAAAGCGTCAGCAAAATCTGACTCCAAGTTTGGAAATTGCCGTTAATTTCGATACCTTTAACTGTGGATTGTGGCAGGGAATCCGCCGTCCATTCCCATGCTTTTTTAGCATATTCGGGCGGCTCTGTCAACAGTTCTCGGTGATAAATTGGCGTGTTATCTGCCAAAGCAGTCGCGGTAATTTCGGCAGCGATTTCGCCTTTAAATAGAATTCGGACGATCGGCTCTTCGATAACTGTACCCGCTACTACCGCGTGCAATCCCCAGCGGTGGAAAATATCGATTAATTCCTGTTCGCGTCCTTTTTGGGCAACAAACAACATCCGTTCTTGGGATTCCGAAAGCAGGTATTCGTAGGGAATCATGCCGCTTTCTCGAACGGGAACTTTGTCTAAATCGAATTCAATGCCGACGCCGCCTTTGGCAGCCATTTCTGATGTGGAACAGGTGATTCCGGCTGCGCCCATGTCTTGGGCGGCGACGACTGCACCAGTTTTGAATGCTTCTAAACAAGCTTCAATTAAGGATTTTTCTAAAAATGGATCTCCTACTTGGACTGCGGGGCGATCGTCCATTGATTTGTCTGTCAATTCGGCACTGGCAAAACTTGCTCCTCCCATGCCATCTCGCCCGGTAGTTGAACCGACGTAAAGCACGGGATTTCCGATGCCGGATGCCCCGGATTTGACGATTTCTTGAGTTTCCATTAAACCCAAGGCCATGACGTTTACTAGCGGGTTGCCGGAATAAGCAGGATCGAAGTAAACTTCGCCGCCAACTGTGGGTACTCCGATGCAATTTCCATAATGAGAAATTCCCGATACTACGCCTTTAAACAATCTCTGAGTTTTAGCATCGTCTAAGTTGCCGAAACGCAGGGAATTTAAAAGTGCGATCGGGCGTGCACCCATTGTGAAGATATCGCGGAGAATCCCGCCGACACCGGTTGCCGCACCTTGGAAAGGTTCGACAGCAGACGGGTGGTTGTGCGATTCAATTTTGAAGGCGAGTTGCAAGCCTTCTCCCAAGTCTACGACGCCGGCATTTTCTCCGGGCCCGACTAGAATTCGATCGCCCTCTGTGGGAAACTGTTTTAATAGCGGCCGCGAATTTTTGTAACAGCAGTGTTCGCTCCACATGACGCCGAACATTCCCAATTCAGCTTTATTAGGATGGCGACCGAGACGCTGAACGATTTCTTCATATTCTTCAGGAGTGAGTCTTTCACCGGCAATTTGTTCGGGGGAAAATGGGGATTCGGAGATGGGAGACATGGAAAGTCGTTATAAACCACAGGCTTTATTCTAAATGCCCTGTGCTTGGTTAATCTAAAATCTACAATCTAAAATCTAAAATCCCAGGCGCAATGGGTTTGTTAATCTAAAATCTATAATCTAAAATCTAAAATCTAAAATCTAAAATCGAATGACTCAACCTCGAAATCTCAATTTTGCTAACCAAAACTTGCGGAACCGTTCTTTTAAAGGCCTTGACTTGTCAGGGGCGAATTTCAGCGGTTGCGACATTCGAGGCTGCAATTTCACCGGGGCGATTTTGAGGGGGGCAAATTTTCAGGGTGTCAGAACCGGACAAAGCCGCAGGCGGGTGAGAAATTTGATTGCTAGGGCTGGGGTAACGGCGGTGACAGTCACGACGGCTGGGGCTTTGACTGGACTGATAGCTGGGGCGGATGCGGGGGCTGTGGCGGTGGCCGGAACGGCTGCTACGGCGATTGCTGCGACTCGGGGCGAGGCGGGAATTGTGGCGGGGGCTGTGGCTGGGGCTGCTGCTGCGATCGGGGCTAGCGGTATTGTGACATTTTTGGGCGGGGATACTATCCGGGGAATTGTCTTATTTTTGGTTTCTGGGGTAATTCTTGGGTTAACGGCGATCGGCTTTTTTATCGCTGTTGAACAAATAGAAAAATTGTCGATAACGTCGTTTAGAAAAGCTGATTTAACTGATGCTGTATTCGATCCTGGGGCGGTTCTAGATGCCGATTTTTCCGATGCGCGAGGAGTGCGGTGGTAGACTGCACAATTACTGATTTTTTACCCATTCCCGGAATTCTCGCACTGCTGCGGTTGCGCCTGTAGTTTGACAGCGATCGATAAATTCGTCAACTTTTGCAGTCGGTAGCATCTCACATCTTGCACCATTCTCCAGAACAGGCTTTCCGGCCTGTTCCACAACAAGTGCATTTTCTTGTGGGGTGGCCATCCTGCCCGCCCATAGAAGGCTTATCGACAATGGTGCAAGATGTGAGTAGCATCGGGAAAGCCAGGGAAATTTTTCACTCGGCATATTCGCCATTTTGTAATTGATAAAACTTGAGCCTTCGTCCGTCGTACCGCCAAATTTATGGCACGCCTAAATCTGCATATAAATCTAATTGATTTAAGGAAATGCTGATAATATCAATTAACTGCCAACTGATATTGAGGAGTAAAACTCGCTGTTCGGGAGGCGTTGATATTGTTAGCATTTTACTTAGGTTTTAAAGCTTGAGTATATTTCAGTTTATCTTTTTCTTTTGCGAACCGCACAAAAAGTATCTGCAGACAGCTAGAATCATGCGCTACTCTAGTTAATAATAGACTGTGGTCATTAGTCCTTGTTGTATGAAGCTGCGATCGTTCTTTTCTTTCCTCATTGCTGGCGTCTTGGCGCTCTTAGGCTTGAGTGCCGGTGGTTTTTACTGGCTGACAACTCAAACTCCCCTGAATTTGCTCGCTGGCGGGCCGACAACTACTCCGGCTGGGGCTGTGTTTGTCTCGAAACAAGCACCTTTGTTAGCATCAATGCTTGTAAATCCCGATCGCCTCGAAGCATTGCGACAAGTTTTTGCCACTCCCGAAGAAAGAAGTCGATCGCACGCAGAATTTGAGCAAATCAAAAAAAGTTTCCTCGCCAATACAGGCCTCGATTACAGTCGAGATATCCAACCTTGGATAGGTGACGAAATTACCCTCGCCGTCACAAGGCCAGATTTGGATGGCGACAGCAGCAACGGCAAAGAAAGTGGGTTTTTGCTAGCCGTTTCTTCCCAAAATATCGATCGCAGCCAACAATTTCTCGACTCCTACTGGCGAAAACAATCTCGGGCAGATAAAACAGTGCAGTCGGAACTATATAAAGGCGTCCAACTAACTTACAAAAAATCGCTTACAGCTAACAAAAAATCCGCTACAATTTCGCCTTTCAACCCGTTTTCCCTGCCGAAGTCAACTTTGCCGCGTAGCTTCGCAACAGCGGCCATCGGCGGCAGTTCAAATTCGGGAAATAACCCCAGTTTTGTTTTATTTGCCAACAGTCCGAATGTGATTCGAGAGGCAATTAATAACGTCGAAGCAGCAACTCTAAATCTCAATAATAGCCCGGAATATCAAAAAGCTTTGCAGCAGCTAACTCAAGGCAGAATTGCTTTAGCATTTGTCAATCTCCCGCAGTCAGCAACCGAGCAAAATCCCCAAGTTTCTCTTAATTCTCTCGCAGTTGCTGTCGGAGTCAACCGACGGGGATTGCTGGCTCAAACTGCTTTAGTGACATCGCGAGAAAACACAGCTTCTCCCACACTCTCCGAACCTGTGCAAGCCTTGCAGTACATTCCCTCAGCCAGTCCTTTCGCGCTCGCCAGCACTGATTTAAGGAATTTTTGGACTGATTTGTCATCGGCGGTGTCCACTAATGCAGAAGTCTCAAAATTAGTCGATCGCACTCTCGCAGATATTCAGCAACTTTGGGGCGTCAACCTGCCGCAGGATATATTTGACTGGGTACAAGGAGAATACGCCTTAGCAGTGCTTCCGAATTCGTCAAATAGTGCTGACTGGATTTTCGCCGCCGAAAAATCTGCTGATTCCCAAAAGGCGATCGACAAACTCGATGAAATTGCCCGCAGCAAAGAATACAGCATCGGCAGCTTTACTCTCAGAAACCAGAAAATTACCGCTTGGACGCAGTTGACAACAAGTCCAAATTATGGTAAAGAAAATAATAGAAAAAGTGCGCTCGAAACTGAGGCAAAAGGAGTCCGAGCCACCGTCGGCAAATACGAAATTTTCACCACCTCAGTAGAAGCAATGGACGCAGCACTAGAAGCAGCAGAAACAGGCTCTTTAGTTGCCAATCAAGATTTTCAAACCAGCATTGAACCGCTACCGCCATCTAACGACGGCTATTTTTATTTAGACTGGCCCTCCAGCAGGGCAATTTGGGAAAAACAAATCCCGCTGTTGAGGTTAATTGAACTTTCGGCAAGACCATTGTTCGACCACTTGCGATCGCTCACCGTCACCAGTACGGGAGAGATCGCAGGAATTCGCAAAGCTACAATATTTATGCGGCTCAATTAGTCAGAAGGAAGTTCGGCAAGGGATTGTGTAACGGATGTAACGGATGTCAGGAAGAAGGAAGAAGGAAGTTCGGCA
Organism: Microcoleus sp. MON1_C5; assembly: GCF_036701875.1. Lineage (NCBI taxonomy): Bacteria > Bacillati > Cyanobacteriota > Cyanophyceae > Oscillatoriales > Microcoleaceae > Microcoleus > Microcoleus sp. MON1_C5. Next base: position 78,176 of record NZ_JAUBRN010000025.1, read on the forward strand.
ACGGATTCTGTAACGGATGTAACGGATGTCAGGAAGAAGGAAGAAGGAAGAAGGAAGAAGGAAGAAGAAAGAAGGAAGAAGGAAGAAGGAAGAAGGAAGAAGGAAGAAACTATGCCCAATGCCCAATGCCCCATTCCCAATGCCCAATGCCCAATTCCCAATTCCCAACGCCCAATGCCCAATTCCCAATGCCCAATCCCCAATAACTAAGGAGCAATCACTACTGGCTCCTTCACCTTTTTCGGTTTCCCAAAATAAGCTTGAAACACCTCTTTGGCGATCGGGGCCGCGGCAACAGAACCATAACCGCCATTTTCCACAACCGCCGCGATCGCAATTTCCGGCTTCTCAGCAGGCCCGAAGGCCACATACAAAGAGTGATCCTCTTGTCCAATAACCTCCGAAGTCCCTGTTTTGCCCGCCGTCAGTGGAATCGTACCGTCATTCATCCCCTGTCCCGTACCCTGGGCAACCACCGCGATCAGTCCTTCCTTAACCACCTGAATTGTTGAAGGTTTCATCCCCGTATGTACCCGTTGAGTCTCCGGTGTGCCGGTCATAGAAGTCAAAAGATGGGGCTTCACCCGATAGCCGCCGTTAGCGATCGAACTTACCATCACCGCCGCCTCCAAAGGAGTCACCAACACCAACCCCTGACCGATCGACATCGTTACCGTATCACCCGCATACCAAGGTTCTTTATAAATTTTCTCCTTCTCCTCCGGCGTCGGGATTTGACCGTGATTGCCGCCGCCTAGCCCCAAAAGATTCAAATCCGTATCCTTGCCAATTCCCAAGCGGTGTCCCCACTTAGAAATTTGCTCCGGCCCCGTACTAATCCCCACTTGATAAAAAAACGTATTGCTGCTGAAAGCCAAAGCATCCCGAAAGCCGATGTCGCCGTAACCGCCGCTGTGTTCGTTAAAATCAATTCCCCCCACAGTAATGTAAGACGAAGTACCGAGAATTGAGTCCGGCGAAAATTTGCCCGACTCCAGACCCGCGACAGAAGTCACAATTTTAAACGTGCTACCCGGAGGATAGCCTTGCATGGCCCGATTCAAAAATGGATTTTGCGGGTCTTGAAGAGTTTCCCACTCATCCTTAGTGATTTTTCGCGTAAACAGATTGGGGTCAAAAGTCGGGTGGCTGGCCATAACTAATACCGCCCCGGTTTTGACATCCAGCGCCACTACTGCTCCCCGGCGGTTCCCCAGGGCTTTTTCGGCTGCTTTTTGCATTTCCAAGTCTATGGTTAGCTGCACCGCCTCACCGGGTTTGGGCGGTGTCTCTCCCATCAGCCGTAATTCTTGATTTTGGGCATTTACCTCGATCAGCCGATCGCCCCAAACTCCCGCAATCTTCTTGTTAGAACTCGCTTCTATGCCCATCTGACCGACAATCATCCCCATCGGGTATTCCGGATGAGCTTCCAAGTCTGCTGCGGTAGCCTCGCCAATATATCCGATAACGTGAGCCGCCAAACTGCCTTCGGGATAGTAGCGGTTCGCTTCTGGGCGCACTTCCACTCCCCGCATTTGTCCCACCTGTTCTGCTAGCGGCACAAACACCTCTGGCGGCATTGCTTGCTTGAGCCGCACCGGTCTGTAGGATTGAGGATCGACCTCTTTTACTTTTTTTAAAATTTCTTGTACCGGGATTTTAACCAACGGACTCAACTTTTCTGCTGTCGCTTTCCACTCTTCCGGCGTTTGTTCTCTCGGCCACAAATATATCGATCGAGCTAAATTGTTTGCCGCTAGCAACTTGCCTTTGCGATCGATAATGTGTCCGCGATTCGCCGCCATTGGCACTAGGCGAACGCGATTGTTTTCGGCTCGTTCCCGGTTTTGCTTCCCTTGTATCAGTTGTAATTCCACCAGCCGACTAGCGTGCAGGCCCAGCAAACCTGTTGCCACCAGCATTAACACGATCGCCCGGTGTATCGGACGCTCCTGTTTCTTAGGAGTTTCCGCCAGGGTTTTGTCTGAAGAGTGAAATGCTGAGCTCGAATAAACTTGTCGTTGCATCATTCTATAGGTAGATGTCAAATCCTAGATTTTAGATTGCTGATTGTCAATTGTGAAGTATACATCATCAAACCCGGGACAATCGGGCCTTGACTCTTGGGGGAAGGGGAATAATTGATGATTAACTTTTGACTAATCATTAATAACTCATGACTGGTAACTAATCCCCCAAGCACCAAGAAATAGCCAGAAAAATCAAGGTCAGGCTCAGCCAATTAGGGAGGTGGAGCCAGCCAGATAGGCCTATAGGTAACAATACCAAGGTCTGTGTCAATAGGGAACCGATCGCCAACAGCAAGGCTAGGAGTATCAAATTTATCATCTTGACACCGTACAATTTCGGACATGAGTCGCTCGCCTGTGGCAGAAATCCGAGTGGCACAAGCGAGCGCGATCGTACAGGGATTGTCCTGATAGACATAAGGAAGAGAACCCAGGAGGTTTTGAACTAATTTAAAAAAAATTATTCTTCCTCCCCAGGTTGGATTCTAGGGGCTGCGATGGGTAAATTCTGAGTTGTGGTTTTAAGTTGTGACCGAGGAGTATTGCCATGTTGTTTAATCAGCCAGCCAATTTCAAAAACGGTGCGCTCTTGGCTGCGATCGCCGCGATCGTCGCCCTACCAGTTTTAGCAGAAACAGCCAATTTCGGCACTTTAACTTTATCGCGAGGTTTTGCAGCCCCAACAGCAGTTTTGAGAGGTTCCACAGGCGGATCGTACTCTCTATCTGTCATCGCCAACGCCGATCGCCACAAAAACAAATGTTTGGGTTTTGCCACCCCAACTCCCGACCACATCATAGTCTTGCAGGAAAAATTTTCAAAACTCACACTCCAAGTCAACAGCGGAGGCAAGGACACAACCTTACTCGTACAAGGCCCCGGTAATGGGGTGCGCTGCGGAGACGATATAGGTCAGAATAAAGATGCTGGCATACTTGATTCTGACTGGCAAGCAGGCTCTTACAAGCTTTGGGTAGGTACTGTCGAACCCGGAGTCAAGTCTAACTATACAATCTCAGTACAGGAATAGAACGCAGCGGCGCTGTTGCACAGCCACAATAAAAAGTCGTCAAATTCTACCCCACTCTCCCCTCTCCCGATCGACCGCTCACTTCCCCCATCCAGTAAAATGTAAAATCGAAAGTGGCGTGTTTAACCAAAATAGGTAACTCCGAAAGTGCTAAAGACTCTTAGAGCTGACTTCAGTATAATTTTCGATCGCGACCCTGCCGCTCGCAACTGGCTGGAAGTTTTATTTTGCTACCCCGGTCTTCAGGCCCTAGTGCTGCACCGCCTCGCACACTGGCTTTATGTGTTGGGACTTCCCTTCATCCCCCGCTTGATTTCCCACATTGCTCGCTTTCTGACCGGAATTGAAATCCACCCAGGGGCAACCATCGGCAAAAGCGTATTCATCGACCACGGTATGGGGGTTGTGATCGGCGAAACAGCGATTATCGGCGATTTTGCCCTAATTTACCAAGGTGTCACCCTTGGCGGTACTGGCAAACAAAGCGGCAAGCGTCACCCTACCGTCGGCGAAAACGTAGTTGTAGGTGCCGGCGCCAAGGTACTCGGCAATCTGCAAATTGGCAATAACGTCCGCATCGGCGCCGGTTCCGTCGTGCTCCGCGACGTACCATCTGACTGTACAGTGGTAGGGATTCCCGGCCGCATCGTCTATCGATCGGGAGTGCGCGTCAATCCCCTAGAACACGGCAGTTTGCCGGATTCGGAAGCTGTGGTAATTCGCTCTTTGCTCGATCGTATCGAATCCCTCGAACAGCAAGTAAAAAGTTTGCTTCCTCAAGCATCTGTCTCCTTAAATTCTGTTCCCAATTCGCCTTCAGGATTCCCAACTTTAAATCAAACCAGCAATGTAGCTGTAGCTGAAAAAACCCAATTAGCTGTTGCCACCACTTGTCAGTTAAAAGATAAAGCAATTCAAGAGTTTTTTGATGGCACCGGCATCTGAGGAGTGAAAAATTAAAAGTTAAAAATCCCAATCTTTGTTTTTAATTTTTAATTTTTAATTTTTCACTTTAATTTTTCACGGATTAACCGATCGCATAGACCAATTTCCCTCCCCGTCGCGCCGATAAAGCGACCGATTTTGCGGTTCCCCCCGCAACTCCAAAAAATCGACCGTTTCCGGTTCCAACAACAGCAAGCAAAAATTAGGCAGCGGCTCGATCGCATTTGGGGAAGCAGAATCAAAAGCACTAGCGTCGGCTTTGTCATCCCCCGGCTGCGGCCAAGCAAACTGCGATCTAGCCGCCTCAGAAAGCTCCTGCCAAGTTATGCACCGCGATGAGTACAACTCTGCCTCTGGATAATCTGCCCCTACCAAAACTAGCTTTCCAGCAATCCGAAATTGTTCGCGAGTCTTAGGGAAATACCAGCAAATTTCCCCCCAAGGATAGAGGTTAATTTCCTCCGCCTTTTGGCTGCGAATATCTATAATAAATTTCAACTGATTAGTATCTGCTAAAAAGCCTCGAAACACCACAGTGCGGTTTGCCGGACGCCCGGTGGCGCGAACAGTTGCTAGTTGCAAGTAACGGGCAAAAGCAAGACTGCGGTTGCGGTGGAGCGCGCGAGCTAAGGGCGATCGCCAAAGTGCTAAAGACATAAAGGAAGGAAGAAGGAAGAAGGAAAAAGGAAGAAGGAAGAAACAGTTATCCGTGAATTCCCTGTCATGCTATTGGTAATTTTATGTCAAATTCACTTTCAAAACTAAAAACTATTGAAACTCCCCACAGCGGATACCACTGGGACGGCAGTTCCCGGCGCTTTTTTGAAGGCTGGTACTACCGAATAACACTACCGATTCACGGACAATCCTTTGCATTCATGTATTCCATCGAAGACCCCAGAGGCGGTCAACCTTACAGTGGCGGTGCAGCTCAAGTTCTCGGCCCGGAAGATAGCTATTTGTGCCGCACTTTCCCCGATGTAAATAAGTTTTGGGGGCACCGAGAAAGCTTAGGTTTCGGACATTGGGGCAAAACAGATTTACAAATTAAACCCCAATATTTAGAGCCGCAAGTATTCGACAGCCGCGTCGAAGAAGGCTATCAAGCTACTGCTACTTTAAATCAAGGTTATCTGCACGATCCGGGAAGTGGCAGCCGCTGTTTTTGGCAGTACGAAATTCAACCTATTTATGGCTGGGGAAACTCTGAGGAAATCCAGAAATCTACGGCGGGAATGCTATCTTTTCTCCCCGTATTTGAGCCGGGATGGCAAATTTTAATGGCTCACGGTTTAGCCACGGGCTGGATTGATTGGAACGGCCAACGCTACGAATTTAAAGATGCTCCCGCTTACAGCGAAAAAAACTGGGGCGGTGCTTTTCCGCAAAAGTGGTTTTGGATTAATTGCAATTGTTTTCAAGGCGAAAATGATTTAGCTTTAACTGCTGGTGGCGGCAAGCGGGGCGTGCTGTGGTGGATGGAATCCGTAGCAATGGTTGGTCTGCATTACCGAGGCAAATTTTACGAATTTGTGCCTTGGAATTCGCAAGTTAGTTGGAATATTGAACCTTGGGGAAGCTGGAAAATGCAGGCTAGAAACAGCCAATTTGAAGTTGAGTTGATTGGCACTACAAACAGTCCTGGTACTTATGTGCGAACTCCTACAGAAAAAGGCATGGCTTTTTGCTGCCGGGATACGACGCACGGCGAATTGCGCTTGCAACTGCGAGAGTTGTTGGGGGGAAATGTGGAAAACAATGGCAAGCAGCGTTCTAGAATTATCTTAGAGGCTCAAAGCTCTTTATCGGGTTTGGAAGTTGGGGGCGGGCCTTGGGATGAAGTTTGGCGATCGAATTAAGTCAGCAGTCAGTAGTCAGTAGTCATAACAGCCACGATCAATTTACTCGGTTTGCAATTAAGCAAATTCTACCGCAGCCAGCGGTTACAACAAGCTCTCAAGGTGATTTTGGGAGTAATTTTATGTTTGAGCACAATCTTGATGCTGGCGACCATTGCTAGTGCTGCCGGTGATTTGTCTCGGCCACCTGTCACCGAAATTACTGTTAGTTTGGCTAACGAAGCTGGGGAACTCAAATTTTTCCCACTCTGCTAGAATCTGAATCGGGCAAGCGCTATAAATTAGTGCTAAAAAATGCCAGTTCGCAGAAACATTATTTCACTGGCAAAAACTTTGCTGATGCGAATTGGACTCAAAAAGTTGAAGCGGGTAAGGTGGAAATTAAAGGAACGATTCACGAATTGGAACTTAAACCGGGCGCTATGGTAGAATGGGTGTTTGTACCCATGAAATCAGGAACCTACAACCTGCGCTGTACGGTAGCCGGACATACAGAGGCGGGAATGATTGGCAAAATTACGATCGCCTCTTAAATCCCAATCTCCGTCGCCTCAGCGGACATCCTATCAATTTCACATTAATTACCGAAAAACGATCGAACTTTCGGCCCTCTAGACACTTTTCAAGTAGACTCTAGCGGAGCCATTGTCAGTCCAGCACGGCTCAATTGCATATGATAAAGTTCTGCTTGCTCTTGCGGGCCAACCCAGACGGTGGCCTGGCCTTCGTGGTGGATTTGGTTGGCGAGTTTCCAAGCTTGATCGCTCGTCATCCCTGGAATGTATTTGGTCAAACATTCCACAACGTGCTGAAATGTGTTGAAATCGTCGTTGAGGACTATTACCCGATAGTTGGGATAAGGTTTGCGGGTAACTTGACTCGATCGAACGGGTGCTATGGTTGGTGAAGAGGTCATCGCGCGAACAGCCACTGAAACTACAAAATTCGTAAAAGAGTTACCGACTACAGTATAACCCAATTTATGAAATTTTTAACCGCTATTTGGAAGTTCGATCGGCTTCGAGGTTTATTTTCACCGCTCCACCCTGCGTTGCACCGCGCCCGTCAAACTCAAGTTAATTAATACTCATCTCAACAAAGACTAAAGTCCTCACTACGAACCTATGAAGTTGTGTAGTAAGGACTTTAGTCCTCAAACTCAGATGCTACTAAGCCGCAGCCAAATTTGCTGCTGCGAAATCCCAGTTAGCCAAATTATCCAAGAAATTAGTAATGTAGTCGGGACGGCGGTTTTGGAAATCCAAATAATAAGCGTGTTCCCACACATCCAAAGTCAGCAACGGAGTTTGGCCGTGTACTACCGGGGTGTCGGCGTTAGCAGTTTTGGTAACTTTCAAAGTACCGTTGTCCACAACCAGCCAAGCCCAGCCGCTACCGAACTGAGTTGTCGCAGCAGTCTTGAATTCTTCTTTGAATTTGTCGAAGCTGCCGAAGTCGGCGTTAATTTTGTCAGCTAAAGCTCCTGTGGGAGTGCCGCCGCCGCCCGGTTTGAGAGAATTCCAGAAAAAATTGTGGTTCCAAACTTGACCTGCATTGTTAAAAATGCCTGCTTTGGATGGGTCTTTAGCAGATTCCTTGACAATTTCTTCAAGGGATTTGCTCGCCATTTCAGTCCCTTCAATCAGTTTATTCAGATTGGTCACGTAAGCAGCGTGGTGCTTGTCGTGGTGGAACGAAAACGTCTCAGCCGACATATGAGCTGGTTCTAGTGCGTCAGCGGCGAAGGGTAATGGTGCGAGTTCAAATGCCATTGTGTTCAATCCTCTCTGGATTACTTTTGGTTTTTCGGTTGACTTTCCGGCTTTTGTATGATTAAAGCCGAGAGTCGCTAGCTTGAGTTTATCAAGCTGTGGTAAATAATTCTTTACAATTTTCCTATTTTATAGCAGTTGCAGCATTTTAGGATTTTGACTTCTGCTTTTCACCAGTCAAATCTACTAATCGGAGGTCGTATTTACCACAAGCTTTGGCAAAATGTCAACCCGCCAGCGCGGGAAATAGAAGTGTGTGGGAAATTGTCAACAGAGGGAATTTTTATAAGGGTTATAAATAAATTAAACGGATTTTTGGTCAAAGATAAGCTCACTTTAACTTAAGCTGTAAACAAGTCAAACAGATTGGAGGAGCCGTCTATGCAAAACCGTTCAAATAACCAGATTAATCACCCCCCGCAATGGTTGAATCTAAAACTAATAGTCAGCGCACTCGAAACAGTTCAAGATTTAATTGTAATTTCTTTGTGTATTGGTTTGTTCTGTTTCATGGTACTCGAACTGCGAGAAATGTTTTTCTCGCTGCTGCCTCCTTTAAATTTTCAGCAAGTGACTGCCGACATTCTATTTTTATTGGTTTTGGTGGAATTATTTCGGCTGCTAATTATTTACTTGCAAGAGCAGCGCGTTTCGATAGGGGTGGCTGTGGAAGTTTGTATTGTCTCAGTTTTGCGAGAAGTGATAGTGCGGGGAGTGCTGGAAGCTCCCTGGGTTCAAATATTATCAACAGGCGCATTTTTGCTGGTTTTGGGAGTGTTGTTGGTAGTCCGAGTTTGGTTGCCGCCAACCTTCGAGGGAATTGACCCGGAACGTCGCATGGCTAGCAGAAAGAGAAATCTATCAGATCATGAATCAGTTTCACAACCTCTGGAAGTCAATCGATTTTAGATTTTATATTACAGAATACCCCGAGTCCCGACTTCTTTAAGAAGTCGAGACTCTAAAAGTTTTCTTTGATATAAGTCTTACTTATCAAAAAAATCCTGTCTTTTTTATGTGCAGCCAAACTCCTACACAACGGATCTGCTCATTGAATATGGGTTTTCCCTGTTGATGTTTCAATGCTGTCTTGCTTTGTTCCAGCACCACTTCATTCTTCGGTATCGTTGTGCAACTTTTTGCAAAGCCGATTCAGGGGAAAATCGTTAGCATCATATCCAAAGGGATTTTCAACTTCTAAACCGCTCGCCTCAACCCCAAACAACCCAAAAGACACTATCCCAACAACGGGAATTGTCCACCATTGCAAATCTTTCACCATCTGAAAAGGCAGTGCCAAACAATATAAAAGTAATAGATGCCGTAGGTGAATCGAATAAGCTTTTGGCATCGGTGCAGCTAAAATGCGTTCGCAGCGAGACAGACATTCTACTAATTGATCCAGCAAGCGATTGAGAAAGGCAAATTGAAGACTATCGACGTGCTTTTGGGTATACTGTTTAGTTAGATAGCCCCCAATCCCTTGCGTCACTTTCAATGGCATATTAGTGACATATTGCAACCCTAAACATTGTTCAGGATAAAGCACCGACTTTTTTAATTCATTGTCAAGTCCAGGGTATCTTAAATGCTGTTTTATTGCCATAAAAAAAGCCGACATTAAGCGCCCAAAAGCTGCTTTCTCTTGACGATTTGCTAAAGTTTGTTCGCAAATTGTCATCCACATTTTTTTGGAAACATTACGGTTAGTAAATATACTCCGACCGGCAATTAGCCAGCCTTCCCAATTTTTTTAGGCTTTATTAGTCTGAAAAACTAATAGTAATACTAAAAGAATTACTGGGATTAATCCCGTTAAAATTGGTTGGCTCCTACCTGGATATCCATTTGTGTAAATGATAGCAATAATCGCCGCCATTACCATACTCAAAAACACTTGGATTTTGATATGCCGAATGACGGAACTTTTTAAATCTAGAGCTAGCTTAAAGCAATTATTGCGGTCAAAATTCATACAAATTGCCTCAATTAGAATGGGACATTATTTACGCCTGATGGTAAAAAAAATCCAATACTCAGAGCGAAGAAACTCGCTTAAATGATTACGTTATAGAGCAATACGGTTCAGTTAAGGGCTAGGCAGTGCTTAAAACAATAAATACAGGAGGATTCATTATTATTCCAGTACCTCT
>NZ_JAUBRN010000026.1:0-87555 GCF_036701875.1 Microcoleus sp. MON1_C5
ATCAGTTGACGTGCCATAACTCATCACCTCTCAACATTATCTTTATTCTATGCAACTTCATGTAAAATTGGTATCAGCATTTATTTGCCTTCATCTGCGGTTTAAAAAATCTTCATGTTGATTTTATAGCAATCGCCTTGACGGCGTAGGGCGTTGATGATTGTTCAAACCCTTAATATTTAAGCATCTTGACTCCTGACTCCTGCTATAATCGCCAAGATTATCAACTTCTAGGAATTCCCAACTCGTGAAACATCAACAGCGATAAACATAAACCCGTCACAAAAATCAACACCCAAGAAGTTACCAGCGCCGCCGTGGCAGCTTGGCCTACTCCTTTACCTCCGCCCAGCGTCGTCGCAAAATGCCACAGCAAAAGCACCTCCCATCGCCCCAACCACCCCAAAGTGCACCAATTCTCTGGCTGATTGAAATGTAAAAGTCATGTCGCCAAAAAAGGCTATTAGCAGCAGGGATCGGAAAGAATCCAGGCCTACTGTTACTAAATGTTCCATGATTTTGCGACAGTCAATTTTGCCTTGAAGTATGCGTAGCAGCACTTGACCGCCCAGGAACAACGTCACGAAAAACCGCTGAAACCACCTGTTATTTAAGGTTTCATCTAAATGCCGATCGGGCTTTTCTTGGTCTTTTTTAACCAATGACTGAGGGATCGCGATTAATTGCAAACAGGGCGAAGCACTGCCACCTACTGATTTTCGGCAATCCTACAGCAATTATTGCACGATTTGTCAACATATATTTTCAGTCGGCTTGCCCTGCGGTTGGTGCGCTATACCATTTAGACTTTAGATTGGCAGTGATTGATTCTGTGGTAATCATCACTCATTTCCCAATCTAAAATCTCACATCTAAAACCCTAGGACTACTCCGCAAGTAACAAGTCGATAAACTTATCCAACTGTTCATTATTCTTGTCTGCTTGATCCTTGCCAATTCTCAGCAGGTCTGATATTTTTTCTTCCGAGGCATCATCAATGGGCAGCGGTTCTTCGTGGAGCAAATCGGGAGTAATTCTCAAATATTGATTCGGTCTTTCAACCGCATCATAAATTTGAATTAGTTGATAATTTACAGTTTCAGCAACTCCCGTCATCATGATATTAATCAAAGGCTGAACCCACTCAACTTGACCCCAATTTTTCGCTTCTTCGTAGGGGAATTTATTCTGAGCTTCTCCCGTCCCCAGCGATAAAATTACCATATCTTTTGCTGTCGGGCCTTTATCGGGGCGCTCGTCGGGAATTCTGAATTTATTTCTAACTTCTGCATAGGCACAAAGTGCGGGATTGTTTGCGAAAACTCCCCCGTCAATTAAAGCGTAGGATTCATTGGTCAAAGATCGGATTTTGGGAAGTTCAAAGTAAGAGGGAGCTGCAGATGTGGCTCTGGCGATATCTCTAATAAAATAGTCTTCTGCTGGATATTGTTTAGCATCTATTTGATCGAAAAAGTGAGCTTTTCTCCTTTCGATGTCGTAACTGGAAATTAAACAAGGTTTCAGCAGTTCGCTGAGTTTGCAATCTCTAAAGTTTTCCAAAAAGAATTGTTCTAAGCGATCGCCGGGATATTTTTCATCTATCAAACCGTCTATAGATCTGAGTTTTTTCCAAAATGAACTCTTAAAAACGTCGCGGCCGCTCTGAATCGAAAAATTAACAGCGTCTTGGGCTGACCACCGAGGCCGGCTGGGATTTTGGGCATCGGGAGACAAATAGATGCAAGTTAAAATGCCTCCCGCACTTGTGCCCGCGATTAAATCAAAATAGTCAGCTATTCTCGCATCTGGGTTGCCACTTTTCTGTTGCAGCTTTGACTCAACGCTAACTAAAACTTGCGCGGGAATAATTCCTCTAATTCCCCCTCCATCTATGGATAAAATTCTGGTATATTTAGCCATAACTGTTGCCTCTTCTGAATGTTTGCTCGTTTCCTACAGTCCGGGATACAAAAAGTGGTTTGAGAGGCTAATCATAGCGGTAATAGCCGTAAGCTGCTTAGGGCGCACCTACATAATTCCGAATTCATGCACCGCTCAATCTCAAATCCCAAATCTTCAATCTAAATTTAATTGGCGGGCGGCGATCGTATAGCGAAAAATGTATTCTACAATTTCTACGTAATTGTAAGCGGCCGCGGGCGAGTCTGCCCAGACTGTGATGCCGTGATCGCGAATTAATAAAGCGGGTACAGACGCCGCTGAAACGGCAAAGAATTCGCAAATTTCCTTGGCTATCTTAGGGACTTCTAAATAATTTGTAAAGAGGGGTATCGACACTTGCGGGTTTTCCTCCCAGACCCCCAAACCTTTGACCATTTCGATCGCGGGCAAAGGCACTGCATCTCCTACTGTTAGCCGAGAAACTAAATTTGCCTCGATCGAGTGGACGTGATAGCAAGCTTTAGCGTTTGGAAAACAATTGTAAACGGCTAAATGAATGCTGGTTTCGGCCGAAGGGCGGCTGTCGGCAACAGGTCGCTCGACAATTGCGCCGTCTGAGTTCATTCTGATAAAATCTTGTTCAGTTAACTGCCCTTTGGCGCGGCCGCTAGCAGTAATCCAAAAACTGCCATCTGGCAAGCGGGCTGAAAGATTGCCAGCAGTCCCAACCATCCAACCGCGATCGTAAAAATGTTTGGCTGCTGCAATTAAATCCGATCTCAAATCGCCACTCATTTTTTATAATTCCTCAGTTTTTTATTTACTTTTTACGTTAATAGGAATTGCGCTGGTCTATCTAAACGTAGGGTAATCCGTGCAAAGCTTACCAATACATATCGCTCTCAACGTAGGGTGAGCCATCAGCATTTTACTAAATACACATACCGCATAGTGCGATTTTTTTGTCGCAATTCCTACTAGAGTTTCAATTCCATTTCTGGGACAAACTTTCCAAGATATCAAAAAAATTATCCCATTTAGTATAAGGCTTTTGCTGTTCGTCTAGATACTCGGCAAGCCGATCGCGCGCAAACACCGACGAAGCCTGCAAAGCCATATTAAAATCCGTCAGCGAATCTCCGATCGCCACCTGTTCTTCGGCCGGGTGCTGCGCCATCACCCGCACCTTAGATACCAATTCCTCATCTCCTTCCAACTCAGAATTGACTTGCAACCGAGGGCCGCTAGCGTCCACATCCACAGCGTAAATAACGCTCGCCCGGTTTACCAAATCGCCCATTACCGTCTCTACCATAATCCGAAGACCGCCGGACACGATCGCAAAATCTACCTTTTTCTCATCCAAAAAATCCAGCAATTCCAACAATCCCGGCCGCATCAGCCTTCCCCTAGAAAATTCCACAATTTCCCCGTAACATTCCGAGGGAATAGACTCTAATAACTGCCGCACTCCCGATCGCAAACTCAGCCTTCTAGCGTATATTTCAGGCATTAGTTGAGACGACAATTCCGGTGCGAAATGCTTGAGCATTGCCACAAAAGTTTCTTCAACGGTTATCGTCCCATCAAAGTCGCAGAATACCACCCGTTGCTGACGGTTCGGGATAGTAGATTTTTGCTTGTTATCGGTCATTATCAGTCGCACCTTTCGAGAACGGGAAAAGTTTACACAATTCATCGTACACTGTCGAGCGATCGAGCGCGACTGCCCAAAACTAATAGTGACGCGCTGTTTGTTAGCAATTTCCCGCAGGATTTTATGCAGATTCTTCGAGAGAATCTTCATCTTCCAGGGAATCTTCATCTTCCAGGGAATCTTCCAGGGAATCTTCCAAGGAATCTTCCAAGGAATCTTCTACGTCCTGCTGTTGGTTTTTTGTCTTTTGGGGGTTAGACTTAGCCGGCAAACAGATTAAATTATCATCCTCAGTATTAATCAAACCTTTCGATCGCAACTTACCCATCAGTCGCGTCACCGTCACCCGCGTTGAGCCGATCGCGCTGCCAATTTGAGCGTGAGTCAAGGCCCAAGGCAGCCGATAGCCCCGAACCACATCCGGTTCGCCCTCACCTACGTAAGGTTCGCCAAACTCCTCGATCAACAAAGTGAGAAATCCCAACAGTCGGTCGATCGTCCGGCGCTGTCCCAAAGTGCTCAGCCAGAGAAGTTTCCGCTGGTGCTGGTAGCGAAACGCATCCAAAATTTCCCTACGAAAGTGAGGCCAATTATCCAAGTCGTGCCAGTACATCCACACTACGTGAGTTTGATCGGCATGAGCGTAAGCTTGGAGAGTAAACGGAGACTGAGCAACCAGTTCAAAGGGCTGACCGGCACCGACGAAGCCCAAAAAAGCTTCTTCTGTAGTTTTGTCAGCGGATTTTGACTTCGCCGCTGCAGCGCTAACTTGAGCGCTGCCTACGAGCCGCACAGAACCTTTCTGGACTAAATACAGCAGTCCGGGTCTTGCGGGAATCCGCTCGTCTTTGCTAAAAGTCCGGCAGCGGTAGTGTTCCTGGGCCCAGTCGATAATTCGCTGCCAAGTGATAAAAGGTCGATCGATAGTCTCTAGAGGTGTGGAAGTTGATTGCATAAGTGAGGCTCTGGGATATATTTAATAGTGAGAAAAACAGCTTCTGCCAGCAGTGCGATACAAAGTGAGACAACCAACCCCCGATCGAGCTTGCACGCTTCTTAACTATGCTGACTTTTCTGTGTTTTACCGAAAGATTTAATGTAGCAAAAAATACATCAAAATGGTATAGTTCAGCAAAAAATTTGTCGTAAATTATTGTATAGTTAGCAAAAAAATCGCTAGAAAGCTTATTAATTCGATGTAGCCCCGTCCGGGGGAGCCGATCGACCATCTCGGACATCAGCAGTTTAACGTACAAGAACAGTGCAAGTGGTAACAGTCGATCGTCGCTGTTACCGTAGGATCAGCCGATATGGATACACCAAATATCTCGCAGTGCCCGGAAGTTACAGTGAAGTGTTTCTTGCTTTCCAAGTTCCAAAGCGCGATCGCCCAGCAAGAGACACTAGGGGAAATTCCATTAAATCTCATAGGTTGCACCATTCTCAACAATAGGCAAGATGCCTGTTCCACAAAAAGTGAATTTGATGGTGGGGTAGGCATCCTGCCCGCCCATAAAAAACTGATGGAGAATGGTGCAATATTTCCGTTAAATCGGAGTAAAGATAGCGCCCGGGTGCTGTACGTGTCTGCGATCGCCCTGAAATTGGCTAAAACTTGGCAGCAGACACCGCAGACAATCGCGGCACAGTTGGCCGAAACACTCGAACCGCTGTGCTACCCAGATTTCGCCGTTAAGGTAGCGCCGGCGGGAATTATCGAGATGGAGTTGACTGATGCAGGTTTAGCCGTTTGGTTGCAGCGTTTAGCTCAAACGAACCTCCCACTTCCAGAATCTCGAATATTATCTCCTGTTGTGTCAGCCGATCGACTGTTTCCCATTCAGTACAGCCACGCGCGCTGCTGTTCCCTGCTGCGAATGGCCCACCGCGATCGGATAATTTCGATCGCCCAGCCCGATGTGGCTACAGCGCCGCAAATTTGGTCCCTAGCGAGTCCAAATCCTATCCCTTGGATTGACGAGGGCGATCGACTGCGGTTAGTGCATCCAGCAGAACGCAGTTTAATATCGCAACTGTTAACAGTGCTAGACAATTTATATCCTACTTTTGATGTAAAGAACCGTGAAAAACCTGTCAATTATTTCAAATTAGCCAATAGTTTGAGCGAAGCATTTCAGATTTTTTACAGCCAGTGCCGAATTTGGGGTAAAGTTAAAATAGAACAGCCCCAACTCGCCCAATCCCGGTTGGGCTTAATATTAGCAACTCAATCTTTGCTGCGATTTATCCTACAAGAGTTATTGAACGCTCTTGCTCCTTTAGAACTTTGATTTTGTTCCCCTTTTTAGCAACCTTTATTCATACCCATAGGTGGGTTTCCGAAAGTTGCCTTGACTTCTTCCATCTGAAAAGCTCTCTATTTTATCGGGTTCACCCTGAAAAATCCAGTAAGCTACTGTCGCATATAAAATTTATAAAAACTTAGCTATTTATTGATTAACTATTAATAATGCAATTAAGAACTCTTCTCTAATTTGGGCATTCTTATTTTCCCTAATTTATTTAAGTAATCTTTCTTTTGGCTTTTTAGAGAGGTGATTTTTAGCTTGCCTCTCTGGCTGTCTTACTTAAAATATTTAATCTTATATTATACAATTAAGCTGCGTAGCAGCTCATCTATTGCCTATCCAGTATGCTCGAAACACAAGAAGAAGATTACAGAACGAGTCCTCTCCCTCTTCAGGAAATCCAAGAGGATATAGCCTTACCAGAGACGGTACTTCTGACCACTCCGCCTCTAAAACT
Source organism: Microcoleus sp. MON1_C5 (assembly GCF_036701875.1). NCBI lineage: Bacteria > Bacillati > Cyanobacteriota > Cyanophyceae > Oscillatoriales > Microcoleaceae > Microcoleus > Microcoleus sp. MON1_C5. The sequence continues at coordinate 6,327 of NZ_JAUBRN010000026.1, forward strand.
TTCCAAACCGGAAACTCGGTCAAGCCTCAGAGCACTAACTTTGGAGAGTGTCTTCGCTACGCTTTTTTACAGCATCATCGGCGGCGCGTTGCTCAGTAATTTCTTGCTGGATTTAGGGGCTGGCCCAGTCGAAATTGGTATGCTCGCCTCCATTCCTCAACTGGTAAATCTGCTCCAACCGTTCGGAGCTTATATAGGAGACCGACTGCAGAGCCGCCACTGGTATTCCCTCTGGATTTTCGGACTGTCGCGAGTGCTGTGGCTGATTCTCGTGCCAGCAATGTGGTTGGGAGGCTCATTTCAGCTCGCTGGACATCAGGTAGTGCAGTTGACATTGGCAATCATCTGGGTAACTCAAGTCTTAGAATCTTTAGGTCGTGCTTCCTTCTTGAGCTGGTTGGCGGTTTTAGTACCTCAGCGGTTGCGCGGGCGGTATTTTGGCTTTCGCAATAGTGCTGTCAGCTTGACGAATCTCATTGGTGTGCCGTTGCTGGCTCTAGTGGTATCGAACTGGCCCGGTGGAAGGCTCCAAGGTTACAGTGCCATCTTGGTTTTAGGAATTGTGCTTGGCATCATCAGTCTAGGTTGTCAGTTCTTTATGACCGATGTGAACCCAAAGCTTGTACACGTCACGCATTCAGATATAGGCGAAAAATCATCCATAGGGGCAATTTTTAGCTTTCTCAAGGAAGCCAATTTTTTAAAGTTTTTGCTTTACTCTGGCCTATGGAGCTTTGCTGTTAACGTCAGCGCTCCCTTCTTTAACCTTTACTTGCTGGATGACATAAATATAGATGTCAGCGTGGTAACGCTCTACAACAGCTTAGGAGCGGGTGCTAACTTACTGATGCTGGTTTTTTGGGGCAAACTGGCTGACCGGGTTGGGAACCGCCCGATCATGATAGTAGTGGGAATCTTGGTGGCTCTGACCCCTGTGCTCTGGCTAGAAGCTGGAACGGCTCCAATTTTTATATGGGTCTGGTTCCCGCTGTTGCACATCATCGGCGGTGCAACGTGGGCGGCGATCGACCTGTGCAGTGGTAATCTGATGATGTCGGTGACCCCACTACGCAATCAGTCCCTTTACTTTGCGATCGCCGCGGCGGTTCCTGGTGTCACTGGGGCAATGGGAATCACCCTTGGTGGCTTTATCGCCACTTTGACCAATCTCGGTGGCTTGCCAGGGGTGTTTGCCCTCTCAGCCGTCTTACGACTTGCGGCTCTCCTGCCCTTGGTTGTTGTTCGCGAGCAGCGTTCTGTGTCTTTGGGTAAGTTTTGGCTGCTTTTGTTGCCCGCTTGGTGGAGAAGAGTGGCGATTGAACCTGGAGACATCAGGTTTCAACCATTAATAGTTGAACAGTTGGACTGTCTGCCTGAAAGCTCAGGCGATCGGTCTTCAACAGTTGATTGATTGTACGGCACAAAAGGCGCGCCTTAGCTCAGACAACTGCATAGTCTGTAAATTTTCGCATAATCCCTGCATCTAGTTTAAGGCGTTGCAGGCGAGATTTGCTTTTTTCCAGGTTTTGCGATCGGCAGCGTTACGGTAAATGTACTGCCGACGCCTTCTTCACTGATCAAAGTAATTTCGCCACCGTGCAAGTCCACGCATTTTTTAACAATGCTCAGCCCCAGTCCTGTACCGGGAATTCGACCGACATTTTTAGCCCGGTAAAATGACTCAAACAGCCGTCCTTGGTCGGCGACAGGTATGCCAATTCCTGCATCCTGTACTGAAAAAATAGCCTCGGTTTCAGTAACTTTTAATTCAAAGATTACTTCGGTATTTGGGGGAGAATACTTAATAGCATTTGACAGCAAATTGCCCAGAATGCGCCGGAGCAAGCTTACCTCCAAAGACACCATCGGCGATTGAGTGTGATTCACAAAAATCAGCGTCACCGGATCGCTTGGAGGTTTCAACTTCAGGCTGCTCTGAAATTCCTCTACCAACTCATTACAAAACTTTGCTAAGTCTAGCGGTACCAAGCAAAATCCGGCTTGTCCTGACTCAACACGGCCCAGCAGCAGAACATCGTCTAATAACTGATCGATGCCTTTTGCCGCTGCTTGAGTTTTGTCTAGCAGTTCTTGTGTTTTCTCATCTGTTAATGTCAACTTGTACTTGGTAAGAAGTTGCGTAGTGCCGATGATGAAATTCAAAGGATTGCGAACGTCGTGGGCAATCATGTACAACAAAGATGTTTTCATCTCGTTGAGTTCTTGGGCTGTTTGCAGAGTGCGATCGAGTTGGTCGTGAGACAATTTGAGAGTTAAAGACAACTGGCGCGATCGCAGCAAAATCTCCACCCGCGCTTGCAATTCTATCTTCTCGATCGGAGCGATAATCAAATCGTCAATACTTTGCCAAATAAATTGCGTTGCCATCCCTACATCCGAGCGGGATGTAATCAAAAGAAAAGGCAAGCATACCGGGTGTTCTGCCTGTTTTTGGGCGGCCACCCATTGCCAATGGCGTTTCAGGGCAAGACCGTCAATTATCGCCAGGTCAAAAGATTGATTAAATGGTAAAAAATCCTCACTATTATCTGTTGAGTTTGGCAGCAATACCTCATAATAAACTGCTAGCCATTCTAATAACAAGCGACGATTTTCTTTCTGTTCTACAAGCAATAAAATTTGACTCACGCAGGTTCTCCTAGCAAGCTGTGAACAATTCCCAGCAAATCTCTAACGATCAAAGGTTTTACCAACATATTCCGAGCACCGTGGCAGAGGCTTTCGTGCTGAATAGCAGCGCTTTGTTTGGGCGAGAGTATCAGAAAAGGGATTTGGTGATTTCGCAGTTGTTCGCAGGACTCCCAAATCCGGCGGTCGAAACCAGAAATATCTACTAAAGCCATCCCGATCCTAGCAGGCTGACTGATAGCTTGTGCAACATCTTCAAAGTTATAAGCCGCGATCATCTGGTATCCTTCTTTGTTGAGAAATTGTGCTAATAGTTCCAAGTTGCGCTGATTGCGGTCTACGGCTAAAATTATTGAAGTGCCAGTCATTTATCAGCTTCCTGTGAATACGGGTTATAACCATTTTAAATTTTAGATTTCAGATTTTAGAATGGGGAGTGACTGGTTATATATGGGTGGGGAGGTTTTCTAAAGTTGGATTCTTTTTTTATCTGGTATTAGCTTACTTTTCGGCGAGGGATTACATTGGTTTTCAGTTGAGTGAACTACAGATGATCTGACACAGGACACGCCCTCGTGCCCTGTGCCCCTAGTGTATTTCATACAACTGAAAACGGCTATAAAAGTCGAAAAATACACAAATTTACCAATATATTTAAGTTTTCCAGGACTTAGGCTAGTGGTGAGGTGCCCGGTGCGCCCCTACTCATTAGTAGATTCACAACTCCAAAATTAGCTGCAATTGCCCCAAAACAGCAGCACAAATCCCGATTCAAGCTTCATCTGCTCCCCCCTCAATCCACACCGGCGCCGAACTCAAAATGCCGCGCAGCCCCCCTATCGGTTTGCTGACTTTGATGCCGTAGCGAGTAATCTCTAGTTCTCGCAGAGTTCTCTCGAAATTGCTGACTCGTTTTTTAATTACTCCCATCGCCTTGCGGATTTCTGTCCTATTCTGCAGTTGGCGTTCCATATAGCGTATAAACAGAAGATTATCCGCCAAATAGCTAATCCCGATCTCGGTCAGCCGAAAATCTCCGCTAATAGCTTCTACCTCATTAATCAAGATAACGGTCACTCCCATATTCTTCAGATACTTGCACAAAGCGTGCAAATTGTTCACCAAATCTTGCCCCTGCATCGAAAGCTGATAGCCAGAAATACTGTCAAGCATCACAATCCGCGTCTTTTCCTGCTCCACCTCCTGGCGTACCATACAGGCAAACTGATCCGGCGAGTACAGCAAAGGTTCCACGGGTATCACCGACAGACTTCCTTGCCCCATCATCGCCCCAACCGGGATGTTAACTGATTCGCAGCGGCGCAGCAGAGTAGAAGTTGACTCCTCAAAAATGTAAACTACCGATCGCTCCCCCCTTCCTGCGGCTTCCTTCATAAACTGAATGCCCACCGTCGTTTTACCAACGCCGCTAGGCCCGCTAATCACCGTCACTGTCCCCCGTTCCAGTCCCCCGTGCAGTAGTTCGTCAATTTCTGGAACCCCAGAAGAAATTGCTTCAGCAACAAAATCCTGTTGATAGTTGTCCGGCAGCAGTCGCGGATATACCTCCATACCAGCCTGAGTCAGGCGCAGCGAATGGCGGCCGCTGCGGAAGTTGGAGCCTCGCAGCTTGGTGACAGACAGGGCGCGTCCTTCTGTCAATAGTTCTAAATAAATTACTCCGTCGCTGATGAACTGCAAATCGTCGTCGGGAGAACTTGATGTGCCTTCGGAGGTAAATACCACCGTCGCCCCCCCTTCCACCAAAAACCGCAGAAAAGACAGAACTTGCTTGCGAAACTGAAACTCATCCGCAGCTAAGTAGCGAAATTGAGTGATTGCGTCCAAAAACACCCGTTGTGGCTTGACAGCTTGGACTCGCTCAATAATCTTTTGTGTAGTCGGTTCTCGCTCAACCTCCGAGGGCGAGAAAATGTCATAAGTCTGAACTTCTGTAAAGAATTCTGACGATGGACTCAAATCCAGGAACGCCATCGCTTCAATATCAAAACCGAGACTTGCCGCATTGGCCCGCAATTGCGCTTCGGGTTCTCCTAAAGTAATAAACAGGGGCGTTTCTCCCACAGCCACACCTGCTGCCAAAAAGTGAAAGCCCAGTGTAGTCTTGCCAGTACCCGGGCCGCCGCGCACCAGATAAGAGCGTTGAGAAATTAGGCCGCCGCCAATCACTTCGTTGAGACCGGTAATTCCCAGAGAAATTCGGTTTTGAGACATTTGTTTGTTCATGTTTTGAATATCGGGCCCGTATTAATATTTAATGGTTTTAGGCACTGTTTTGATAATTTTTTTTACCGGGCGTCTGATAACCTTCATGAAATCTTTTTCTACCGAAAATTACGTAAGCACACAAGAATTAGAAAGTATTGTTGGGACTGCTGGCATCTGTCGCTGGCAAGATACAAACCCATTTTGGCAAGAACGGGTAGAAAAAGCAGTTGCCCCAGACACGAAAATAGATTGTACCGTTTACCCGAATAGTCAGGAAGAACTGGCGGCTGTCATTGCTTGGGCACAGCAAAATCGCTGTGCAGTCTTGCCTTGTGGTAGCGGCAGCAAACTTGATTGGGGCGGTTTAGTAAAATTAGACTCCGATCCCCCCCAGCCCCCCTTAACAAGGGGGGAGCAAGATGTTGTCAAAGTGGGTCTTTTGAAGGGGAATTTAAGGGTATCTCCTGATGCAGCGGGGCTTGTGGCTGTCAGCACTTCGCGCCTCAATCGACTTGTACAGCACGCTGTGGGCGATTTAACCGTGACTGCAGAAGCGGGGATGAAGTTTGCGGATTTGCAGCAAATTTTAGCAGCAGCAGGTCAATTTTTGCCGATCGACCCAGCATATCCGCAAGAGGCAACTTTGGGTGGCATTGTCGCTACTGCTGATGCGGGTTCCTTGCGGCATCGCTATCGCGGGGTTCGCGATTTGCTGTTGGGAATTACCTTTGTGCGATCGGACGGTAAAATTGCGGTAGCCGGAGGTCGAGTTGTTAAAAATGTCGCCGGCTACGACTTGATGAAACTGTTTACTGGTGCTTACGGTACCTTGGGCGTCATTTCTCAAGTAACTTTCCGAGTTTATCCCCTGCCTGAATCATCGGGAACCGTAGTGCTGACAGGGGAAATTAATGCTTTGTCCCAAACGGCTCAAATCTTATTATCCTCTGCTTTGACTCCGACAGCCGTTGATTTGGTGTCACCTGATTTAGTAGCACAATTAGGTTTAGGAAAGGGCCAAGGATTGATAGTAAGATTTCAAAGTATCGCAGAGAGCGTTAAAGAACAATCAGCCCGCTTGCTGGAAGTTGGCGAAAAGTTGGGTTTGCAAGCAAATATCTGTGGCGACAATGATGAGCATCAGTTATGGCAAAGATTGCCAGAAACAGTCTGGAATTCTGGCACAAAGTCCGCAATTATTTGCAAAATAGGGATTAGACCGTCGGAAGCTGTAGCAGCAATTAACGAATTGCCGGTACAGGACGCTTTGATTCATGCAGGCAGCGGTTTGGGGGTTTTGCGGTTTGAGGCTGCGACTGCGACAACGCTGTTGCAGGTACGCAGGGGGTGCGAAGCGAAAGGCGGTTTTCTGACTGTTTTAGCAGCGCCGACCGACATCAAGCAAGAGTTAGATGTTTGGGGCTATACTGGAAGTGCGATCGATTTAATGCGCCGGATTAAACAGCAGTTTGACCCGGAAAATCTTTTGAGTCCACATCGTTTTATAAGCGATATTTAGTTTAAACTTTATAGTCCGGAGTTCTGTTTTTTTTAATTCCGAGTCTGAATTATTGGTGAACCACATTTGTTTTTTAACGAACCGCGAAGGCGCGAAGACCGCGAAGGAAGAGAAATGAAGAGAAGTTTTTGTTTTTTTGACGGATTTAGGCTTGCTATGAATAGCAACCGCGCCTGACTGTTAGGAAATTTTTTTCTTAATTGCTGAAATATAAGCGGTCGATTGCTTCTGACTTCTCTCATAGATAACTAAATCCTTTTTTCTTCTTCCTTCTTCCTTCTTCCCTCTTCCCTCTTCCTTCTTCCCTCTTCCTTCTTCCTTCTTCCCTCTTCTTTCTGCCATATATGCAAACTTCAGAAAAATCTCACGTTCCCAGCGACGATTTAAGACCTGCCAAAGAAAGCAATTTTCTAGCACAAAATCCCCATTTAGAAACCCTCGAAATCCCAGGTTTTGACGCCAACAATCCGCCCGATCCCAAATTAATAGATACCTGCGTACACTGCGGCTTTTGTTTGTCAACTTGTCCGAGTTATCGCGTACTTGGCAAAGAAATGGATTCGCCTAGAGGCCGCATTTATTTAATGGATGCAATTAACGAAGGCGAGGCACCTTTAAACGAAGCAACCTCACAGCATTTCGATACTTGTTTGGGCTGTTTGGCCTGCGTTACAACTTGCCCTTCTGGAGTTCAATACGACAAATTAATTTCCGCAACTCGCCACCAAGTTGCCAGAAATCAGGAACGCACTTTTTCCGACAATGTAATTCGCACTCTGATTTTTAATCTCTTCCCTTATCCTCACAGATTGCGGCCTTTGCTTGTACCGCTGTTTATTTATCAAAAATTAGGACTGCCAAAACTTGTCCGCAAAACAGGTTTGCTGAAAAAAGTATTTCCCCGCTTGGCTGCGATGGAATCAATTTTGCCGAAAGTTACTGTCGATTCTTTCCGGGATAATTTACCCGAGGTAATTCCAGCACAAGGGGAGAAACGCTATCGAGTCGGCGTGATTTTAGGCTGCGTGCAGCGGCTGTTATTTTCGCCAGTGAATGAAGCTACGGTGCGAGTTTTGACGGCTAACGGTTGCGAGGTGGTGGTTCCTAAAAGTCAGGGATGCTGTGCTGCTTTGCCGGAACACCAAGGCCAAGCGGAACAGGCGAAAGCTTTGGCGAGACAAATGATTGATAGCTTTGAAAATACTGGTGTTGATTGTGTGATTATCAACGCTGCTGGCTGCGGCCATACTTTGAAAGAATACGGTCATATTTTAGCAGATGACCCGCAATATCGGGAGAAAGCTGAGAAATTTGCTGCTAATGTTAAGGACGTGCAAGAGTTTTTGGCAAGTGCGGGAATTACCGCGAAACTCAATCCTTTGATTGAGGGAGATTTGACAATTGTTTATCAGGATGCGTGTCATTTGTTGCACGGGCAAAAGATTAGTTTGCAGCCGCGTCAGTTGTTGCAACAAATTCCGGGGGTGAAGTTAAAAGAGCCTGTGGATGCGGCTTTGTGCTGCGGGAGTGCGGGGGTTTACAATATGCTTCAGCCGGAGATTGCTGATGAATTGGGAGTGCAAAAGGTTGAGAATTTGCTGAATACTGGGGCGGAGTTGATTGCTTCTTCTAATCCGGGTTGTTCTTTGCAAATTAAGAAGCATTTGGAGTTGCAGGGAAAGGAAGTTACTTTAATGCACCCAATTGAGCTTTTGGATTATTCGATTCGCGGGGTGAAGTTGCTGAGGAAGTAGTTTTCTAGGGCGGGCGGTGTCCGCCCTATTTTCGATGCTGAGTGAGATTTTTTTTTAATGAACCGCAGAGGGCGCAGAGGGCGCAGAGGAAGAGAAGAAAGAGAGATAAAAGAGAAAGAGGAATAGGTTATTGTATTGAGAAAGGTCGATCGCACTTTTCACCTTTCCGAAACAGCTTAAATTAAATTAAACAGTCCCTAACCCCGGACAACAGTTATGGTAACTCAACTCAAGTCTCCTCAAAAACCTGATGTAATTTACCCCGACAGCGACGGCCAACCAATGTCTGACAATACTAAACAATTTCGCTGGATACTCATCATCCAACAAAATTTAGCGTGGCTATTTGCCGATGACCCGAATGTATTTGTCGCGGGGGATTTGCTGTGGTATCCCGTCGAAGGAGATAACAAGATTCGCGTCGGCCCGGATGTGATGGTAGTCTTGGGCAGACCGAAAGGAGATAGGGGTTCTTACAAGCAGTGGGAAGAAGAAAATATCGCGCCGCAAGTAGTGTTTGAAATTCTTTCTCCCGGTAACAGGCTAACAGAAATGAATAAAAAACAGGTATTTTACGATCGCCACGGGGTAGAGGAATATTACCTGTACGACCCGGAACGCAACGATTTCAGCGGTTTGATGCGTTCACAGGGGCGTTTCGACGTAATTGATGCGATCGAAAATTGGGTCAGTCCCCGACTGGGAATTCGCTTTGATTTGTCGGGTGAAGAGTTACAAATTTATCGCCCTGACGGCGAACCGTTTGCAAGTTATGAGGAGGTTTCTCGCAGCTTGGAACAAGCGCAACAGCGGGCAGAACAAGCCGAACAGCGTGCAGAACAAGAACGACTGCGTGCAGAACAAGCCGAACAGCGGGCTGCTGTGCTAGCAGAAAGACTGCGATCGATGGGAATTGACCCGGAACAATTGTAAACTATAGCCTTTCTCAGGAACATGAGGTTCTTTCGGATCTAGGGCATAGGGCATAGGGCATAGGGCATAGGGCATAGGGCATACCTCACTTTATTGAGAACTGCTATAGATGGGGGAAAAGAGCGATCGCACTTTTAAATTTTAGCAAAAGTGCGATCGGCCTAATAACTAATGACTAATGACTAATGACTATTTCCCCTCTTCTAACCTCAAAAAATGCACCTGTCCCGAAGCTTCCGCCGCTACGATTGTCACTCCATCAGGTGCAATAGCGCAAGCTTTCAAAGCACTATCTCCCCTGAAACTAGCAATTACTTCTCGACTTAACAAATCCCAAACTTTGAGAGTATTATCGTCGGAAACAGAAATTGCCTTTGTTCCCATAGTCGCCACAGATGTTACCGCATCAGCATGACCTGCCAAAGTAAAAACTTCTTTTCTACTCGACAAATCCCAAACTTTCAAATTGTGTTCCCGCCCCCCCGAAATCGCCCATTTGCCATCCGCCGTAACTGCCACAGCATTCACAAAACTCTCATGACCTTTGAGAGTGAAAAGTAGATTTTTGACGGCTAAATTCCATAAATATGCCAAAATATTCTTTTCTTTTCCCAAACTCCAAATTTTCAGAGTTTTGTCGCCGGAAGCCGAAATAATCCGCTTGCTGTCGGGAGTAACTGCCACAGCTTTTATCCCGTCCTCATGACCTGAAAAAGTAAAAAGTTCCTCTCCTGTTTCTAGATTCCAAACTTTAATGGTTTTGTCTCCCGAACCGGAAATCGCCATCGTTCCGTCCGCAGTCACTGCCACAGAATTTACCCAGTCTGTATGACCCGTGAAAGTAAAGATTTCTTTTCCGGTTTCTAGATCCCAAACTTTCACAGTTTTGTCGCCGGAACCCGAAACTATTCGCTTGCTATCCGGTGTTATTGCGATCGCTTTTACCCAATCTTTATGACCGGGAATAGTACAAATTTCTTGTCCGTTTTCAAGATTCCAGACTTTAATCCGGTTGTCTCCTGAACCGGAAATCGCTTTCGTACCGTCCGCCGTCACTGCTACAGCATTTACCCAGTCATCGTGACCTGCCAATGATAAATTTTCTTTGCCTATTTCTAAGTGCCAAACTTTGAGAGTTTTGTCTGAGGAACCAGAAACTATCCGCTGGCCGTCGGGGGTAACAGCCACAGCATTCACTGGGGCGATGTGATTGGTAAAAGTGAAAAGTTCTTCTTTTGTTTCCAAATTCCAAACTTTCAGCGTTTTGTCGCCGGAAGCCGAAATTACTCGTTTCCCGTCGGGACTGACTGCCACAGCTTGAACGAAACTGCCGTGTTTTCCTAACGTAAAAAGTTGCTTTCTTTCTGACAAACTCCAGACTTGAACAGTTGCGTCGTAACTGCCTGAAATTATTAGTTCGCCGTCGGGAGTAACTGCTACACTTTTTACCCAGTCTGCATGACCCGTGAGAGTAAAAAGTTCTTTTCCGGTTTCTAGGTTCCAGACTTTCATGCTATTGTCTCCAGACCCGGAAATCAACTGTTTGCTATCAGGAGTTACTGCTACGGACTGCACAAAACTGCTGTGACCTTTGAAGTTAAAAATTATTTCCCTGCTTGTCAAATCCCAAACTTTAATACTGCCATCCCAAGAACCAGAAATTACTCGCTTGCCGTCGGGAGTTACTGCTACTGCTTCTACGGCAAAAGTATCGCCGGCAAAAGTAAATATTTCTTGTCCAGTTTCTAAATCCCAAATTTTAATCGTATTGTCCCAAGAACCGGAAATTACTTTAGTGCCGTCGGGGGTGACAGCTACAGCATTGACGTAGGTAAGATGACCTTTGAGGGTGGAAAGTTCTTCTCCTGTTTCTAAGTGCCAAATTTTGAGAGTGTGGTCGGAGGACGCAGAAATTGCCCGCTTGCCGTCGGGGGTGATTGCTACAGCTTGTACCCAGTCTGTATGTCCGGTGAGGGTACGCAATAATCTCCCGCCGGGAGGAGTAAAGCTGGGCGTTAGCGGTCGCAGCCAGGGGGTTGTTTGGTGTTTTGCCTGTGCTAGCAGTGCTTGAATTTCTGGACTTTCAAAGCGCATCAAGCGGGCCATTAGTTGGGTAGGTAGTTGGGTTTTATCTGTGGCTAGAATGTGGGCAGACAGCCGAATTGCTTCTTGGATTAATTTGAGTTGGTCGGCTTTTGGGTCTGAGATAATAATATTGGGACTTGTTGCTAAATCGTAATCTTCTATTAGGGCCTGTACTCCCGAGGCTGACAGCTTGGCTTTAATAAAATTGTAATCTGTTAGTAAGCTGTATAATTTTTCGTAGTCTGAAGTCGCTGCTAGCTGACTTGGCAGGATTCCCAGGTAGTGCGTCTGTTCTGCGGGCTGCATTTTATCCAGCCCTTGTGTAAACTCGGTCATAAATTTACGGATGTGTTTTTTAAATGTATGCGATCGCTAGCTGCACCCTACCGAAAAGCCGATCGAGAATCTTTTCTCTTGACTTAGCATGACATATTTAAATGCTCTGTGCTATGGGCTTGCTGTCCTCGGTTTGGTGAGGGTTCGATGAATTGCTTGTTTTTTAGTCGGAGTCTGCTTTGAGAATTTTCAAGCAGTGCGATTACAATAAATCGCCGCCAATATAATTCAACTCAGCAACGCCCAATTTACCGATCGATCCACAAGATCTCACATATATCGTCGTTTTTCTTAACATAGCTGGTTTTGGGCGATGATGGTCGATCGATCAACACTGTCAAAGCTAAAAAATTTCAGGTATCGCAATCCTATTTAAAGTGCGAAAAAGATTTTTTATAACGAAATATGATGGCGGATGCTCTAATTTTGTGTCAAGTCGGCCGCATCAGCGAGGCAGATGTCCCCCTGGTTGGGTTTTGTACCTCAACGGCATCTGCAATCTGTTTCGCCCAAAGCTCTCAGAAAGCTTTGCAGGTGCGCCCCCTTCCTCTAAAATATAGAAAAGGACTTGCACTCTTAAACCGGATTTCTAAACAAAATCATTGGTTTGACCGCTAGGTACGTAGGAAGAAACCGGGTTTCTGACTCCATAGCGCGCAAGTCACGATCGCAAATAAAGCAGTATTGACTTTAGAGACAAATTTCATGGATGTTATCGAGTTTTTCGAGTTAAGTGCAGGCAAATGGTTTTCTCAACGTACCGTACACAATCTCAATTCTGGGGAATTGCAGGCAGGTAAATCCGACCTCAAAATAGAAATACTGACAGCTAGCGATGCAGCAGTCGTCAAACTTTGCCAACAACACTCGATTAACCCGGCCTCAACTGGGCTAACCAGCGTTCGGATTAGTTGGGACGGTATTCCCGATCGCGACAAAGCTAAACAAATCGGTTCTACCATACTAGCGATCGTACCAAATCCCGACAATCCCAGCGAAGGCAAAGTGTTGCAAGACAAGGGTAAGGGCCGCTACGTGATGGGCGACGACGTGCTGACATTGATTACAGAATCAGACACCCTCCATGCCGAAGAAAGGCTGTGGTATCTCATGCCCAACCTGCGGTTGCGGACTAGCGTTGTTAAGCAAGCTAACGGTACTGAACAAGCTTCTTTTTGTTCGGAAATTCGGATGGGAGGAAGTCCCAAAAGTGAAGAGTGACAAATAACTATCTAGTTCTCAAAGTTTACACCCTATTTCTGCTTTCTCCCTTCTTTCTTCTGCCTTCTCGGGCAATCGCTTTTAACTTGGTATGAAAATCAGTGTGTTTGACAACTGGGAATGATTTGGCCACAGGTTTGTCCGGTAATTTGTGCTCAGCTTCGGCTCGATCGGCGAGGGCGGTAACAGCCACATCTTCATATACTACAAATTCTGTATTTTCTTTTGTGCGATCGTCGGCTGCAGGTAATTTTCCTGTTTCCTCTGCCTCTGTGTTTGGGACTTTTTCATGCAGCGCCACATCAAGTTGCGCCTCTGAGGGCCCATGCCAATCTAAATCTGCGGCAGTTAGTTCCGATTCCTGGTTCGATAAAAGTATATCTTCCGGTGACAGTTGAGCAGCACTTTCCCCGGTTAAATTTTGAGGAAAATTATTGCATACCAAGCGTTCAAACTCGCGATTGAAATGATAGAGAGGTTGACCTATCCGGTGCCACATACTCAATAGCTGTTCCACAGAAACAGCCTTGTAGCGCCCTTGATAAAGCGCTTCAACCACTGCTAAACGCAGCCAATAGCCGGGATACTTGGTCAGCCATTCACCCGCCAATTTCTCGGCTTTTTTGCCACCTAGGTCAAAACCGTAGTGAACCAGCAGAGCCGCTGCTTGTGCAGATATTGCCGTCACTTCTGTCATTTGTTGTCTGTTGACTGTTGACTGTTGTCTGTTGACTGTTGTCTGTTGACTGTTGACTGTTGACTGTTATCGGTTGACTGTTGTCTTTTGGTTCCAATTACCCAATTACCAATTCCCCATTACCTATTACCTATTATCACTTCCCCATTACCAATTCCCCATGCCCAATGACCAATGCCCAATTAGCCAATTGAATTAATCGGATAAACGCACGCCTCCTTCTACAGTTCGCGCGTCCCCGGAAAAAGGTTGGGGAGTCCCATTCCAGTTGAAGTCGCTAATTCTAAAAGTCAGGCTGCCGACTTGACGCTCAGGATTAAAACGCAAAATGATTGCGTAGCTGCGGCGACTGTATTCTAAAGTGTAATTCGTACTGATGGTTTCCCCGCTTTCTAAATTAATACCACTTTGAAATCCAACTCGAAAGCCTCCGTAAACTTGCTGGACAAGCCCAAAAGACAGGACTCTCAAATCTACTAAGCGATCGAATAAAAACGGCGAGATACCGTCGCGCCCCACCTGGGTATAAGTCACGTTAAACCCAGTGTAATCGAGGAAAGGCCGGGAGAAATGACCGAACTGCCCTTGAATGCCGACGCTGCCGGCGAGCGAATTTTGTCGATCGCCGCTGCTGTAATAAGTGCCAACTCCCCGGAGTCCCAATGCCAGTTGCAAGAAAGGAACCACCGGGGTTCGCGTATACCTCAAACCCTGGGTGGGAGTGCGGGGCAGGGGTTCGCCCTCCCACAAGTTGAAGCCGCGGCTCAAGGCGAAGCTAAGTTGGGAACGCCCCAGATCGACGCGGTTGTTTTCCCGCACTGGTTCGAGCAAGTCTGGTCGATCGGTGTCAGCATTGATAAATTGATATCCAGCTTGGTAGCTGAGATTGATGCCAGTGCCTCCGAGTTCGATGACTGGGGAAGTGAGGACTGCCCCGAGGCTGCTCTGCACGGTTTGATAGCCCAGAGAACCGTTAAACAGCCGATCGCGATAACTGTATTCTGCTGCCAGAGAGTGAGTGCCGATCAACTGCCGCAGGCGCAAATTGCCCCGAAAGCTGTCTTCCGGCAAGTTCGGGAAATTTTCAAAACTCAGAAATATTGCCGATCCGTCGAGCCTGGTGCGCGGGCCCAGAGAGGCGCCCAACCTCGCTCTGAGCCCGTAGCTGTCGGTAAAAAACGGATTGCCACCGTGCTCTGCCACAATCCGCTGAAGGTAAATTTGCGGCGTCAGAGTCAGCCGCACCGGCCCGTTTTGCAACACCTCAAAACCGCACTCGGCATACAAACCGCCTCTTTCGCCCCCGTCGTAACCAAAGGTCAAACACGGGCCGCTCTGCTGCCGGCTGTCAAACACTTGCCTGCGGGGATACACGGGTATTTTCACCCGGTTGTCGAACACCAAGCGGGGTTTAGTTGTGACTAATTCCTCTGCCGTGGGCGAAATCCTTCTAATCGTCGCCCTGCGCGCCCTGTATTCAAATTCCGGGGGGGAAAACGGGTCGTTAGTAAGTCGAATGTTGGTTGCTACCCTCGCGCCGTCTGGCTGCAGTTCGATGCGTTCTGCTTCAAAGCGGACGCGGTTGACGGCACCAGTAACTCGGGGGGCTGCTAGCTGTCCGCCGCCACCGATAGTCACTGTAGCAGCGCCGGGGGATTTGACTCCGCGCAGGGGCTGCTGGCTGGTAATTCGATCGCTCAGCGGCTGTTCGAGAATCGTCCCAGCACTGATATCTGTCGGCAGTGTGGGGGTCAATTCGCTACCTGCTGCGGGCAGGAATATTTCGCCGCTGGCTTGTTCGACTGCGCCGCTGTTGAGGCCGAGATTGAACTCCATCCGCTGGCCGCGCACTACTTGTTGGCCGCGGGTATAGGCGACATTGCCGGATGCTACCACTTGGCGGGTGACTAAGTTGACGATCGCTCGATCGGCATCAATCACAGTTTGCCGGAACCGCACAACGACATTACCAACCGCCGTCACAATTTGCTGCTTGTCGTCGAATTCTTGGCTGTCAGCCTTAACTTCAATAGTATCGGCCGGAGTCACCGGAAAAGGCACCGTCCGCTGAGAAGGGGCGGTGCGGACTCCCGGCGGGGCGGCTGGTTTAGGCTTCGGTGTCGGCGCCGCGGGTGTTCTGGGTGCGGGGGCAGTTCCTGGTGTGGGAATGTCGAACTGCTGTTGCCCGCTGGGTGCTGGTTCCGGCGCGGGTTCTGGAACGGGAATCTCCGCAGGTACGGGAGAGTTATCTTCTAACTGCCGGCCTTGGGCCTGATACCAACTTTCCTGCTTTCCGACAACATTCCTCTCCTGTTGTTTCTGCGCCTCTGCGGTTCGTTTTCGATTGCGAATGGCAAGGGCATTTTCTACCGAACCCAATTGGTAAGCCGTAAACGAGGAATCTTTCGGAGTTTCCGCAGTTTCGGGTTCTCCCACAGGAGGCCGACGCTGAAATCCCACCACTGCCTCGCCGCTTTCCACTGCACCTAGGGGGTCGGCGATTTCTGGAGGCTGGCCGGTGGCTGGGGTAGTGCCGAGGAGTGTGGCTGCTGGTTCTGCTGGGGCTGGTGTGGGTTCTGGCTCAACAATATCTGGGCTTGGTTCCGGTATTTCTGCGGGGTTGCTGCGGGTGTCTCCATCGCCGGCCGCGACAGTGAGGGCGACTTTTTTTGGCTTTGCGATGTAGATGATGCCAGGAGGTTCTGGCGGCGGTACCGGATAGGGCATAGTTACAACAGGTAAGTCATCCGATTTTAGATTTTAGATTTTAGATTTTATAGGGTGCAAATTATTAAAAATTTTTGCATCTAAAAGGCAACTGTTTAGACATTAATCTGACATCTAAAATTTGCAGTGGTTTTGGCGCGCCGGAATATGGCCGCTTTCAGAACTTGCTTCCGCCACAAGATAACCTCGCTGCTGGTGCGAGGTCAAGTTTTTTTCGACTAATTTTTGCGAGTTTGCGGGCTAGCTGGGGGGCTGCGGTGGCGTACCCCCCAGCCACCGGGCGGGATAACTTGTTTATTCCATGTCTCTGCGGTTGGGGTTCCGGGCTGGGTCATTGGACAAAAATCCAAATATGAACAGGGAAACAAAAAATAAAACAACTACATTAACTACGATTTTGAGGGTTAGCACTGTGGGAGTCTCCAAAGATGGCATAATACTGAGCTGATTTGCTGCTGTTGCAGCAACTTTTTTATCATAAGCTAAAGATTAGTCAATTTTATCTTTGCTTTTGAGGATTTTTGGCAAGTTGATTTTTGCCCAATTCCAGAGTTGCTCGGCGATGTTTTCTAGCCGCAGCATAACTCGATCGAGCCATTCGAGCACTTGTTCTAGCGGGTGCTTAATGTATCCCATCGATTCTGCTTTTGTTTCTAAGTATTCGCCCTCCGGTGAGACGCCTGCGCTAGCATTTTTTGGTTCGGCTGCGGCGGGGGTTGCGGCGGTGTATCTGCTAGTTTGCGCGGTGATTGCTGCTGGGGATTGGTTGTTTTGTGCGGTGTTCGGGTTTGTGTTCTTTGGCACTTGGGTTTCCGGCGCGCGCCCTGGGGTTGATTCTGCTGCGAGTGCAGAGCTATTTTTTTGAGTAACTGCTAAATCAGATAAATCAGATGCTGTTTGGGGTTGACTTTTTGAGCTTTTTGTCAGCAAGCTCTGTTTTAGCTGCCCCAGCAGGCTGTGAAGTGCTTCGGGGTAAGGGGATATTGAGACTGCGGTCGATCGACCTTCTGCCAATTCTCCTAATTCTGCTATTTTCTCCTTGACTTTGGCGCTGCTTTGAGCTGCTGCCTGGGGTTCGGAACTTCCGTCGATTAAATGCTGCGGTGCAGCTTCCCCGAATAAGTCTTGCCAGTTCAGCCACGGTCGATCGACCTCTGGGCTATTTTGTTTGTTTTCTTGTTCTTGTCGCTGTTTCAAATAATACTGAATTGCGACTGATTTCTCCGTATTATCGCTGGCCGCCGTTTCTTTGCCCAAAAGGTGGTCTACTGACGACCAAATGACTTGTTCGATGTTTCGAGCGTATTTTTCTAGGATGTCGCGGGCGGAAAAATCTAAATTGGTTTCGGCGCCGGATGTGTCAATTTTTACTCCTGAGTTTTCTGTGGGTGCGGCGATTGTTTTTACCGATGGCGGTAGGGTAAATTCTTCCAGGTTGACGGCGGCGCGATCGAGTAATGTAACAAAGGAGAGAGGAGTAGGGGGTCGATCGAACTTGCTGTTAAAATTAGTTTCTAATTTTGGGGTATTGTGGTCGATCAAATTCGATGCCGCAATTGACTGCTGTGCGGTTTTTGCTTCGATCTGGGCGCGGGCTTTTTGAACTAAGATTGAATTGCGGTCGATCGATTTTTTAACTGCGAGGATTGATTCTCCAAACTGATTTCTTTTCAGAGCAACCGGACTCGTCTGAAGCCATGCCATCAATTCCCAAAAACGACGCACCGGCGGCAAGTGCGCTTTTTTGGCAGCCGACTCCAAACCGAGATTAAATTTTAATTCTTTTTGGGTAATTTCCCGCCGTTCGGGCCCGCAGTTTGCTACTTCCCAAGTTATGCGACCTTCGAGCAGTTCCTGCTGTTCGGGTGTCAAAATATCTAAAATCTGATTTTCTCTTCCCACTAATACTAAAGTGCGGGCTGGGATAAAACTGGCAATTCCCTCAACTTTCGCTTGCGGTTTTAATCCAGTTTTAGCAAGCGGAAGTTCTAAGACGGAAGTGGTTTGATGCTTTGTGATTTGGCCGCTAAAATTGATTGCCGGATGTAAATTGTTAGCAGTATTTCCCTGATTAATTAACAGCGGGAAGGTGGCTAAAGTTTTCGCGGTTTGCGACGAGGTTAGTAAATTTTCGGCGAGGTGCAAAATTTCGGCGATCGAACTTTCCTCGGAAATTTCCCCCTGATACCAATTTTGTTGCCCATGGGGATTGGCGTCCCCAACAAATTCTTGTAGTTCAGGTAAATCTACTTTTTGGCTGGATTCCCGCAACTGTCGGCCTAGCAGGCGGGAACTTTGCACCAGCAAATAAGCTGGATAAAGCAGAATTTGGGTGGCAGTGAGAGTTGCTTCTTTAATGTGACGCCAAGTTCGATCGCAATTGTCAGCGACTTGGCGGGACTGTTTGGATATAAAATTTAATAGTCGGCTTTGGTAGGGGCCGTAGTAACCGTTAGACATAAGTTTTATTATTTAATTCAGATTTTTGAGTCGCGTCGGCATTGCGAAATATTGCTGTAAAATCAAAGCGAGATCTTAATCGCAGCTTCAAACCCTCTGAAACCTTTATTTCTTCGCGTCCTTTGCGTCTTCGCGGTTCAATCCGATCTTTGATTAATACACAATTCCTATTTTAGCGAAATATGAGCGCTTCTGTGTCACCTGCTAGCAACAATATTTCTGCCACTGTCGAAAAGTTGCGCCGCCTCAGCCAAGTGGAGGTTCAGTCTGGTTGGAGGTACTGCGATTCTGACTCGGCTGTCTCTTCGGTAAATATTTGTAACAGCCCTGTTGCTGAACTTAACAGCAAAGGACATATTGCTTGGCCGTCTGGGAAGCAAGTTTTGTATTTAGGCCAGCAATTTTTAATTCCTGACAATTTACACGGCTATCCTGTGGTTGGTTTGCGGTTGCTGCTGGGCTTGACTTGGTGGGCAGAAGATGCTCAAATTTTTGTGAACGGCGAGTTAGTCGGACAGGGAGATTTATTTGATTTTGCCGATCGAGTTGTGTTGAGTTCCTCGGCAAATCCCGGAGATGAATTTTTAGTTATTTTGCGGTTGGTAAGTCCGGGTCACGATAACGGTGCTTTAGTGCGATCGATTTGTTGGTACGAAGCTGCTGACTCTTCTTGTTTCGATCCGGGTTTTGTGGCTGCAGAATTAGAGATTTTGCAAAATTCGCTAACTCAAAATTTAGAAAATTTCAATTCCCAATACCTCTCCACTGAAACACTAGCAAATCGCCCCATGTTTGTCAAGGGGGAAACGCTGAAATCGGAGATTGATTTGGCGATGGGTTTGATTGATTGGTCGGCGGTGGACGATCGCGAAAAGTTCGATCGCTCGCTGTCTGTTTTGCGGCACAATTTACTGGGATATCTGCGGACTTTTTCTGGGGATTTAGATGAGGGAACCGCAGAGGGCGCAGAGGGCGCAGAGGGAGGAAGAAAAGATGAGGTTTTTGAGGTTAGAGAGAATAGCAATTCTACATCTATATATATAGGAGAAAGCGGCGGGCTGACATCTATATATACAGGTAAAATCTATTTGGTGGGTCACGCTCATTTAGACTTAGCTTGGCTGTGGCCTGTCCCGGAAACTTGGGAAGCGGCACAGCGAACTTTTGAGTCGGTATTGAAATTACAATCCGAGTTTCCCGATTTGATTTTCTGCCATTCAACTCCGGCGCTTTATGCTTGGATGGAAGAAAATCGGCCCGACTTATTTGCTGCGATTAAAAAACAGGTGGCGGCGGGTTGTTGGGAAGTTGTCGGCGGGATGTGGGTAGAACCGGATTTAAACTTGATTTCTGCTGAATCAATGGTGCGGCAAGTTTTTTACGGACAGCGTTATGCAAAAGAAAAATTTGGGGAATTGATGCGGGTAGCTTGGCTACCGGATACTTTCGGTTTTGGGTGGCAATTACCTCAGATTTTGCGGCAAGGTGGAGTTGATTATTTTGTGACGCAAAAGTTGCGTTGGAACGATACAACGGAATTTCCCCACGGTGCGTTTTGGTGGGAAGGGTTGGACGGTACTAAAATATTTAGCATGATGTCTGCTCCAATTGGCGAAAGTATAGAATCTGTGAAAATGGCAAGTTATGCTTTTGACTGGCAAGTTAAGACTGGTTTGCAAGATGCTCTTTGGTTGCCTGGGGTTGGCGACCACGGCGGTGGCCCGACTCGTGATATGTTGGAGGTGGCGAAACGCTGGAAAATGTCGCCTTTTTTCCCGAAGTTGGAGTTTGCGAAAGCGGTTGATTATTTGTCTTTGATTGAGAGTCAGTTTTTGCCTGAAGTTGCGGCAACTAAGTCCGAAAGCTATGTTCCAGAATCCGACAAGCAGGAAAATTTACAGGCGGGAGAATTTTCAAACTTATCGGCAATTTCGGATGCAAATCATTCCATCTCACAACTCAAAACTCTTCCCCGCACTCTCCCTGTTTGGAAAGACGAACTTTACTTAGAATTCCACCGCGGTTGCTACACGACTCGCGCCGACCAAAAACGCCAAAACCGCCGCTGCGAAGAATTGCTCTACCAAGCGGAGTTGTTGTCTTCGCTGGCAACGATTTGTACGGGTGCAGTTTATCCGAAATCCGAATTAGAATCAGCTTGGAAACAGATTTTGTTTAACCAGTTTCACGATATTTTGCCCGGTTCTGCGATCGCCCAAGTCTACGCGGATGCTAATCTAGCTTTTGCCGAGGTCGATCGCGCTTGTCGCGAAATCTTGCTAAAATCTTTGGATGCAATCTCGGCTCAAATTTCTCTGCCGAATCCCCCGCAGCCCGACGCTCAACCGATTTGGATTTTCAATACTCTCAATTGGTCGCGCTCTGAGGTTGTCGGCGTACCGCTTCCCGATGCCGCTGATTCAGCTTGGCAAATTTACGATTTTTCCCGACGGCGATTGGCTTCACAGATTCTCAGGGGCGATCGACTCGAATCGCAATCTAAACTATTATTCTGGGCAAATAATCTCCCTGCCGTTGGCTACCAGGTGTTTTGGCTGTGTCGCGAAGACGCTCAAACTGTGGATAATGCGTCCGCGAGTCCAGAAATTGAAAAAAAGATAGAGTTATCAAAACTTACATACGGTATAGCACAAAAAAACACAGTTAGTCAAGAAACGCCTTTTGCAGCCGCACAAATGGTTTTAGAAAATGAATTTATTCGGGCAACAGTAGACGGACAAACCGGGGATTTATCCAGCATTTGGGATAAAGTAAATAACCGAGAAGTCCTGAATGCAGCAGGCGGCAATCAACTGCAAGCATTTCAAGACAGCGGTCAATATTGGGATGCTTGGAACATCGATCCCAATTATGAAAAACATCAACTACCAGCGCCGACACTCAAAGATATTTCCTGGATAGCACAGGGAGAAATACGGCAGAGTTTGCGCGTAGTCCGACAAATTGGCAAATCGGAGTTTTGCCAAGATTATATAGTAGAAATAGGTTCGCCCCTGCTGAAAATCAAGACAGTTGCAGATTGGCAAGAAAAGCACGTTTTAGTAAAAGCAGCCTTTGGCTTAAATGTAGAAGCAGATTTTGCAACTTGCGAAATTCCCGGTGGTGCGATCGCACGCACAACTAAACCGCAAACACCAGCCGAAAAAGCCAAATGGGAAGTGCCGATTTTGCGCTGGACTGATATCAGCAATGACGGTTTTGGAGTCAGTTTGCTCAATGATTGCAAATACGGTTGCGACCTTCAACCGAATCAAATTCGGCTGACTTTGCTTCGGGGTTCGACTTGGCCGGATGAACAAGCAGATGTAGGAGTTTCCGAATTTACTTGTGCAGTGTATCCCCATGCTGGAAATTGGCAAGAGGCCGGCACAGTTCGGCGCGGCTATGAGTTGAATTTGCCGCTGCTAGTAAAGGTGTTGCCACAGTTGGGAGAAAATCGAAACAAGAGTTTACCCGCAGTTTGTAAATTCTTGGATTTGTCGGCGGAAAATTTAGTTTTGATGGCGTTTAAACAGTCGGAAGACGATTCTAATGTGTGGATTTTGCGCTGTTGCGAATCCGAGGGTAAAGAGGCTGTGCTAGAATTGAATAGTGATTGGGGATTAGAAATTGTAGGGCCAGTAGATTTGTTAGAACGACCGGGCCATTTGTCGGAAAAGTTGTCGGAAGGAGGAGGATTTAAGATAGAGCCTTGGAAAATCGGGAGTTTTACAATTGTGTCCAAAACAGATACCTAAAGACTTTATACCGCAATAGGCGATCGGCTATAAACCTACCTTTTTACCTCTCATTTATTCTCTTCTCATCTCCCCTCTGCGCCCTCTGCGCCCTCTGCGGTTCATGAAAAACAAATCCAGTTCGCACAGGTAAAAGCCCGAGGCTAAAATTTAATTGTATGACCGTGATACTGCAATGATTATAGCCTTTTAGTACAGCCAAAAATAAGCTATTGCCAAAGTAACGAAAGTCAGCGGCAGCCCGAACCGCAAATGTTCTTTAAAAGTCAGCCGATCGCCTGATTTCCGTGCAGCAACTTCAGCTACAATCAAATTAGCCACAGAACCCAACAAAGTTAAATTCCCCGCCAGAGTAGAACCCGCCGCCAACAACAGCCAAGCTTGTGTATCTGTTTTGACAATCACCGATTGCAGAACTAACACCGCGGGTACGTTAGAAATTAAGTTAGAAAGAATTACCGTTACTCCCAACAAACTCAGTGGCGTATTAGTCAAAGTAGTTAAATTGTCCAACAAACCCAGTTGTTGAGTTGCTTTAGTCACCACAAACAATCCCGCAAACATTACTAGCAAATTCCAGTCCACGCCTTGCAAAATGCGATCGGACTTGACGCGCCTAGTAATTAACAATATACTGGCAGCTATCCAGGCAGATTCTGCTAAAGGTGCACCCGCTAAAAAAGCTACTAAAAGTGCTGCTGTCACCCACAAACTTTTTGCTAGTAAAGGCTTGAACAATCGATACCTGACTTGAGTAACCTGCGGCAAAGATTTGCAAGAACGCACTTCTGGATAAAGCAAGTATAGCCAAGCTACTTGAACCAGCAAACAAATTAAAGCTACTGGTGTCAGAGACCGGGCAAATTCCACATAACTAATTCCCGAAAAAGAACCGACGAGAATATTTTGCGGGTTGCCACTCACAGTCGCCACTGAACCTAAATTAGTACCTCCGGCTAAAGCTAAAAGATAAGGGATAGGATTGAGAGACAAAGAGCGAGTCAGACTCAGCGTTAAAGGGGCCAGCAAAATAGCAGTAGTGTCGTTGAGAAAAAATGCCGATAAAATGCCGCTGCCAAAAGTAACTGCCACCATAATGCCGAAAGGAGAACGAGTAAAGCGAGTTAAAAACTCCAAAGCGAGTTGAAAAAAACCCGATGCTCCCAAAGCCGAATTAACGACCATCATTCCCAGCAAAAAAACGATCGTATTTGGGTCGATCGCCTCCCAAGCAGTTTTGAGGTTAAGTATTCCCAAAGCCACCGCAAAACCTGACCCGACAATTGCAACCGCCGCCCGGTTCATCCGCAGCCCCGGCAAATATCCCAAACCGAATCCCAAGTAGGTCAGTCCCAATACTAGGTATTTGAGTGTTATCATATATACTTAAAATCCTTGATTGCCGCTTTTTTCCATTGTCTGGGATGCTAAAAGTACAGACCGGGTAATTGCAGCTAAACCTGCTGGCATTGCAACTAGCGCTAAATATCGCCGTGGAAAATAGCCAGTTTTGCAGTAAATTTATCAATACCAATTGAGATATAGTACCTTATGGCAAATTTATCCAACCTTTTGAGACTTTGCGAACTTAGTGCGAACAAAATTTGCCAACCGGCGCCAATTAGCCCTCACAACTTTCTTCTGATCTATAATATGCAAAATCGCGAACGCTAAAAATGTGTACGCCAGCCAAAAATGCAAACTCCTTCCCAGATCAACCATTGCGGAATTCTGCCGAAACATATCCGGCAAAACAATTCCGAAAAATTTCACATTGTTACTTTTGTAAGAGTTAGAAAGCAAGAAACCAGCAACCGGAACTAGCCACATAAAAACGTACAAAGTTGCGTGCAGAGCAAAATTTTTGTACCATTCCTTTGTAAACTTTGGCAGGCGTTTCGTATATTTTTTCCACCATACCCGCAGCAGAGTTAAAATCCGCCAAGTCAGTAAAGCCATTGTCAGCACTCCTACGGATTTGTGAAAATCGTAAAGGGGGCCTCGAATAAACAATTCTCCTGGCAATCGAGCCATAGAGGTACCGGTAATAAACACCACTAAATAGCAAGCTGACATCGCCCAGTGTAGAGACATCAGTTGTTTGAACGCAGAATTAAGTCTGGGTTTGGCAGCGGGTGGGGTACTCACTCTTCCTTACCTCCTTAGCGTTTGCTGGACAAGATTAAGTATAAACTCTAGGACTAAAGCCCGTTACCGATTGGGCATTATAAGATTTACTTAACTTAATTATTGCAAATATTTATTAAGCTGTCAAATTAACTGTATTCACGATCGTCATTCCCAACACAAAACGCTCGTATTGGGGTCGATCGCCTCCCAAGCAGTTTTCAGGTCGAGTATCCCCAAAGCCACCGCAAAAGCTGACCCGATAATTGCAGCCGCCACCCGGTTCATCCGCCGCCCCGGCAAATATCCCAAACCGAATCCGAAGTAGGTCAGTTCCAATACTAGGTATTTGAGTGTTATCATATATACTTAAAACCATTGATTGTCGGTTTTTTTTATTGTCTAGGATGCTAAAAGTACAGACTGGGTAATTGCAGCTAAACCTGCTGGCATTGCAACTAGCGGGAAATAGCGTCTGCAGACCGTGTACCAACTAGAAACAAACACAGTGGTTGGATGGGGAAGCGAAAAGCAGGAGGCTGGACAAGTGGTATTTTTGTTACAACTTGTAACTTTTTTCAAACAACAGGTTTAATTTAGTTTCACAAAAAAGTTAAATTCCAGAAAGTAAAATTAATTACAGTCGAGTTAAGCTAAAAGTGTTTGCTAAAAAAAGTCATTCAAGCAACCCCGAAACCAACTATTCTCACTTGCTCGACACCGACGGCGAGTTCGCGACAGCAAAACTTTCGTGCAGCCACCAAGTCGAACAAGATTGGTATGGAACTCTCTATGAGAATTTCCCGGGCATTTACTTCGTTCTAGACGCTTTGGGAAGAGTTTTTTCGCTCAATCAATTCGGCGCGTCTCGCCTTGCCTACAAATCGCAGGAATTAATTTGTCATTCAATTTTTAACATATTTTACTGCCAAGAGCAAGGCAAAATGCAGGCAGAATTTGCCGGATTGGCCCAGCCGGAAAACGGTACACCAACTCCCAAAATTGCCTGTTGGGAAGGCTGCTTGACTTGCAAAGACGGCAGGATTATTAGGGTAAAAGCAACCGCGCGCCCAATGCCGGCGGTAGATTGGAAAATAGAGGAAAATACCAATGGTCGCTCAATTGCCAATTTCCAACGGCCGGCTGTACTGTTAGTTTGCGAAGAAATTAAGGCTGCTTCGCAGTCACCCACGTCGCTCAACCCGAGAGCAAATTGGCGCAGTCCAACTTTAGCGATCGCAAAATTAGCCAAAAGTCAACTTAAAGAACGCAACAATATAGAAGACTTCATCCGCGAAGTAACAGAAACCGCTGTCAGTATTGTCAACTGCGATCGAGCTAGTATTTGGCTGTATGGCGAAGACCAAACGCAGCTTCACTGCATCGACCTTTACGAACAAAATACTAAACTCCATTCCGTACAAATAATCATCACAGCATCCGACTGTCCCGCATATTTTCAAGCTTTAAAATCGGCAAGTGTGATCGCTACTGTGGCAGCAGAAAATGACCCCAGAACGCGAGAACTTGTCGGTCTTTATTTGCTCGATCAGGGCACGACTTCCCTGTTAAACGTACCGATTGTGCTAGCAGGTCAAATGGCGGGAATAGTCAGCGCCGAACGCCAGGGTTCCGACGGTGATTGGACGGAAGAAGAACACGAATTCACCCAAATATTAGCAGATTTTGTATCCTCAAGTTTGTCAGCTAGCGAAAAGTTAAAATTAGAAGCACTGCGGCACGAACAGCAGCAAAATTTGCTGACAAAATACTACGATCAACTAGAGGAAAGAGTAGAAAGACGCACGGCTGAACTCAAAAAAGCTAACCAAAAACTGCAACAAGAAATAATTAAAAGAAAACAAGCAGAAGCAGAACTACGCCTGCAGCAACAAGAACAGCAAATTATTTTTGATTCCGTACCGGCGATGATTTGGCTCAAAGATACCGAAAGTCGTCTGCTGCGAATTAATCAAGCCGCCGCTGCATCGAGAGGTGTGCCCGCAGCTCAATTAGAAGGTAAATCTTTTTATGAAATCTATCCAGACGAAGCAGAGCAATATTATTTAGAAGATTTGGAAGTAATCCATTCTGGTGTTCCCAAACAGGGCCAAGTCGAATTGCTACCCACAGCCTCCGGTCAAAAATGCTGGGTGCGGACAGATAAAATACCTTACCGCGACGAAACAGGTCAAGTCGCTGGCGTAATCGTGTTCGCAGTAGATATTACTGATTTAATTAGAGTCGAAAAAGAACTTCGAGAATATCGCGATCGCCTCGCAGAAAAAGTCGAGAAACGTACTGCTATGTACAGGCAAGCCATGACCGCTTTGTACTCGGCAAATACGCAACTGCAACAGTTAATTAACAACAGCTCCTCCTCGGGGGAAAATGGCAACAGCCACTCAGCAGCGCGGTTGCTCGAATGCGAAGCTTATTTTGAAGCAGTTGCCGTGGCTGACCGCGACACAATTTTGAGTGTCAGCAATAATTTTGCCGAACTTTTCGGTTACGAACCTGCGGAAATGGCGGGAATGAGCTTGCTGGAACTACTGTCGCCGAAATCATACAAACAGGCGCCACAAATGATTTCTGCAGCCAGCAATACAGTCTGTGAAACTATTTTTCTCAGGCGAGATGGAACTGCTTTTCCTGCTGACGTTCGCAGCAAATTCGTATTGTGGGAAGGTCGTTTAGTACAGGTGAAAGCAGTCCGAGACCTCACGGAACGCAAATTGACCGCAGCAGAATTAGAGCGATCGCGCTCTCTGCTGCACGCTACCTTAGAAGCAACAGCCGACGGCATTCTCGCAGTTACTACCGCTGGAGAAATGATTAGTTATAACGAAAAGTTAGTTCAAATGTGGGGAATTTATGAAGAAGTTAGAAACTCAATGGATAGAACGGTGCGGCTGGCATTTCTCACTAAGCAAGTTAAAGATCCGAAAGCTTTTTTGCAGAGAGTTAAAGAATTTTATAGCGATGCGGAGTCGGAAGGTTGCGATATTCTAGAATTTAAAGACGGGCGCACTTTTGAGCGCTACACGCAGCCAATTAGAGTCGGACAAAATATTATTGGCAGGGTGTGGCGCTTCCGCGATATTACCTCTCGCGAAAAGGTGACGGCAATGTTGGGAGATTCTCAAAGGCGCTTTCGGGCAATTTTTGATTCTTCTTTCCAATTTGTGAGCTTGTTGAAACCGGACGGCACTCTGCTGGAAGCTAACCAAACTTCTCTGGATTTTGCGGGAATTAAGCTACGGGATGTGGCTAATAAACCGTTTTGGCTATTGCCTTGGTGGGGAGATTCGGAGGAAGTTCAGGAACAGTTGCAAGAGGCGATTTCTCGATCGGCAAAAGGTGAATTTGTCCGCTATGAAGTGGAAGTTCAAGGTATAAATCGGACGGCAACTGTGGATTTTTCTCTCAAACCGGTCGCGGATGAAACGGGCAAAATAGTATTGTTGCTGCCCGAAGGTCGGGACATTACTCAAAGTAAGCAAGCCCAAGTCGCGCTGCGACAACAAATAGAACGGGAACGCTTGATCGCACAGATTCAATCGCGCATCCGTTCTTCTCTGGATCTCCAAGATATTCTCAACACTACAGTAGCGGAAGTGCGGGAGTTTTTGGCAACCGATCGCGTGCTGGTTTTCCGCTTCCGACCCGACTGGAACGGAGATGTGGTGGTGGAGTCGGTTGCAGAAGGATGGATGCCACTCAAAGGGATGGGAATTGACGATTGCTGTTTTGCCACTACTTACATCGGACAGTATTTAAAGGGCCGCATTCGCGCCATAGAGGATGTTCATACTTCTAATTTGAGCCAGTGTCACCTTAATTTTTTGGAGGCTTGTCAGGTGAAGGCAAATTTGGTGGTGCCGATTGTCCAGCAGGGAATAGAACCTAGGGAAGGTAACGGTTCTTGTCAAGTGCCGAAGTTGTGGGGTTTGCTGATTGCCCACCACTGTTCGGCACCCCGCCAGTGGCAGCAGTTTGACGTGGATTTGCTGAGTCAGTTGGGTACTCAAGTGGCGATCGCGATCGAACAATCTTTACTTTACCAGCAGCTAGCGGCAGCCAACCAGCGACTGGACGGGTTGGCGAATTTGGACAGTCTGACTCAACTAGCTAACCGCCGCCGTTTTGACGAGGTGATCAACCGCGAATGGGAGCAGTCGAGCTCTTTGGAACCGCTATCTTTGATTATGTGCGACATTGACTGTTTTAAACTTTACAACGACAACTACGGCCATCAAGCCGGGGATGCTTGTTTGCAGCAAGTGGCGCGGGCGATTGGGGATGCTTGCACAAGCGCACCCCCAGAACGCCTCTATTTGGCTGCTAGGTACGGCGGCGAGGAATTTGCGGTAATTTTGCCAAATACGGATATCGTGGCTGCACAGGCTGTTGCTGAGGGAATCCGCAGCCGCGTCAAAGCCTTAGCAATTCCCCACATTAAGTCTGTTGTCAGCGATTGCGTGACTCTCAGCATGGGGGTGGCGACGATTTCTGAAGGTCAAAACTCGCCGAAAATGCTGATTGAAGCTGCTGATAAGGCCCTTTATGGAGCTAAGTCTGGCGGGCGCGATCGAGTGGCGATTAGTGATTAGTCAGTAGTCAGGTTATTTTAGATTTTAGATTTTAGATTTGAGAATTGGGAATGACTGATGAAGCTTGTCGTTTGGAGCTTGTCTACAGTTGCATTCTTTTTTCAAACTGGCACCACAAAAAAAGCGATCGCCCTAACTGGCATAAAGTTAGTGCGATCGCCGTACTATGAATCAGCTATTTATCTATCAGACTCGGCGCGGAATTTTTACGCATTTCCACGGATTTTTTTACAAAATTTTACCGTGAGTAGCGTACAAATATCCAGAAACCACGTTTCTCTACCTGATATCTCTTTTTTTATTGAACCGCAGAGGGCGCAGAGGGCACAGAGGAAGAGAAGAGAGTAAGAAAGGAGTTCACAAATGATGAGGGATTGCTATGCCCATGCCCAATGCCCAATGCCCAATGCCCAATGCCCAATGCCCCACCTATTTAGCTAACAGTTTTTGAAACACCTCATACATATCCTCAGCCAACTTTTTAGGATTCCACAAAGGTGCGAGATGTTCTGGCTGTTTAGATTTTACTAAATGCTCTTTCACCGCATTTCTGAAACCAGCATCGCGGCCAAACTTAACTCCCCACTGCGTATATTCCTCCCAAGTCCACGCCGCACCAACATCAAGATTTGCACTTTTCAGAAAAGCGTAACCCATGCGCGAAAGATATTGGTCGCCGGATCGAGTTACCACTGGCAAATTCGCCCACAAAGCCTCTAAATTGTGAGTCCCGCCGTTGTAAGGATAGGAATCTAAAAGCACGTCGGCTACATAATAAATAGCGCGGTGTTCTTCTTCACTTCTGGTTTGCCCTATAAACTTAATCCGACCAAAATCTACTCCCTGAATTTCGCATTCTTGGCGGTAAGTGCTGTGAATAACATCGGGGTCGCCTTGACCTTTGCGGATTAACACACTATCTGGTACTTCCTTAAGAATTGTAACTTGAGCTCGTACCATTTCGGGATTGGTTTTTCGCCCTGGCGCAACGCACAGATAAGTCATTTGATCCAAGCCAATTCCGAGTGCATTTCTAATCGCCTCTCGATTCACAGGAATGCTTTGCAGTGCGCCAATTGCTACCGAACAAACAGGCAATCTTACTAACTGTTCTAAGTAATTTTTTTCCACACCAGGGGGGTGAGTGTGTTCGTCGCAGAGAAAGTAGTGATTATCTGAAATGTAGGGGGCGTCGAATCCCAGCCAAGACACGCAAATCCCCGCAGGATATTGATACAGCACTTCGACATTTGTTGGCACTGTCATAGAGTCTAAGTCTATCAAAACATCCAAGTTGTCTTGCGCTACTTCGGCGAAGATTTCACCGCCATCAGCAAAGCCGTTTGGATATTTTTTAGGCCAGTAAAACTTGCCAGCCATTTCTTCAAACCGCTGCGTAACTTCATCTCGGTGGAGTTTGCCGGTGACGTAAAGGTGAACGTGGGGGGTGATGTGGCTTAATTCGCGAATTAAAGCTTCGCTGCACCAGCCTACCGAGTGGCGGCGGAAGTGTTTGGAAAGGAAGCCGATTTTTAAAGGACGCTGTTCTTTTGTTTGGTAATGGGCTAGGTTGCTTCTGTTAACTTGCTGGCGCTGTGGAACGGCTTTTTGGTAGTATTCTTTGGCAATGAGTCTGTAGAAACTGGCATTTTTTTCGCGATTGTCTCGCAGGTGAGAAACTGCAAACAAGAAGATTTCGTAGAGAAGTTTTAGTTCCATTACGCTAAAAGTTTCGATCTTTTCGTAGCAGAGGTTTTCGATTTCTTCGAGTTTCTGAATAGCCTGTTTGCTGACACCTGATTGCAGGTACGAAAAGACATAGGCTGTAGCTGACATGACTAGGGCATTTTCGCCGCAGTTTTCGCAGTATTTGTCGGCTACGCTGCGGGCTCCGGCGAGGTTGGTGGAATGGCTTAGCAAGTCGCACAATTGTTGGTAGGCTTCGCTATATTTGGGGTTGCATTGGATCGCTTTTTCAAAATTGGCGATCGCCTCCAACGGCTTATCTTGTTTCTGAATGTGTCCCATGCGGCAGTAAACCTCTGCCCAATCCGGTTTTAATGCCAGGGCTTGCTGATAGCTGGCTAAAGCTTCTTCCAGCCGCCCTTGCATGGAAAAACAACTGCCGAGGTTAGCGTGAACTTCCGGCCAGTCGGGCTTGATTTTCAGGGTGTTTCGGTAATTAGTAATTGCTTCGTCGTACTTGTTTTGCTGTAAAAAAGAATTGGCTATATTGAAGTGCAAAACTTCTAATTGCGGCTTTAAAGCTACAGCTTTCTGATAGTAAGCGATGGCGGCGTCGAGATTGCCTTGTTGCGATCGCACGCTACCGATGTTACCGTAAGCTTCGGCCCAATCCGGTTTAATGGCGATCGCTTTTTCGTAGCATTCGATGGCTTCGTCGCGCTTTCCTTGGCTGAAAAGTCGATTACCTAAGTTAAAGTGGAAGTCTGCACCGACTAGCTGCGGGTTGAGTTCGGATGTTCTTTTAAAACAGGCGATCGCTGCTTGGATGTTGCCGTGTTTCTGATATACTTTCCCTAAATTCCAGTGAGCGCCCGCTAAATCTGGATTGAGGGCAATCGCTTGCTGGTAATGGGCGATCGCTTCTTCCAAACGCCCCATTTTGAAATACATACTGCCGATATTGGCGCGCACTTCCGCAAAGTTTGGCCGCAATTCTAGGGCTTGAGAATACGATCGAATCGCAGCTTCATTTTTGCCTTCTGCTTGCAAAGCATTGCCTAAAGTGACGTAAGCGTGGATGAAATCCGGTCGAATTTTTATCGCTTGCTGACACGCTGCGATCGCGTCTTTAATTTTACCTTCAACTAAAAAGTTTTCGGCGAGTTTTTTGTAGGGTTCTACTTCTTGAAAATTGGCAACTTGTCCGCTATCTGGAACATTGAGCGACGTAACTTGTTCGGAAAGCTCGGCGGGGTTTGTAAAGGGTGTATTTAAAGTTTCAGTGGTGGGCGCTGGCGGCAAATTGAGGCTCGAAGGCTGCAAGCCGTAGCCTTCATCTTTGTTGACAGATACTGGTTGCGATTCCCCTGATTCTGTTTCTAATTCGATAAAATTGCTATCGGTAGTTTCCCGCTCTTTTTGTGCGAGCAAACTCGATAGTTTCTCAGCAGCGCTGGCATCTCCCGGTTGCTGTTGCAGCACTTTTTGATAGCAAGCAATGGCTGCATCTAACTTTTCTTGCTGCTGCAAAACGCTGCCCAGCATCAAATTAACTGAGCTTAATTGAGGATTAATGGCGAGAGCTTTTTGATAATAATTGGCCGCCTGTTCCAATTGCCCTAACTTGTAATACATACTGCCGAGATTCGCGCTAGCTTCGGCAAATTTTGGCTGAATTTCTAAAGCTTGCAAGTAAGCTTGAATTGCCATTTCCAGTTGGCCTTGAGCGTGCTGGGCATTGCCCATTGTCAAGTAAGCTGCCGCAAAATCAGGTTTGAATTTAATCGCGAGATTGCAAGAGGCGATCGCCTTTTCAAATTCTCCTTGCAAAACATAAACTTCCGCCAACTTTTTATGAACTTCCGCATCTCCTGGATTCAACTCTAAAGCTTTCTGATAATTCTCGATAGCGCCACCGAGATCACCTGCATCTTTCAGCCGATTTCCCTTTACAAAATATGCTTGAGCTGCTTCTGAATCCACCAACGACTCCGTTATCATTTGCTCTGCCACTCTTACAGGTTTTACACTAATAATATTCAACCATTCTACCCACTCTCGGGAACGAACAGACCAAGTACACCCTCGATTTATATATTCTACCTGCTGCCTCAGATGATTTTCAGCAGTTGCGCCGCCCGCACCCGTACCCTCATTTAAAACTCCGACTATGGCCTCTAAAAACCTTCTTGTATATCCCTCCCAATCTGGTTTACCCGCCCGCTTCCAATTAGTTATCGATGCAAAATTTTCCACCCCTGACATTGAAACTAGACGGGCAAATCCAGCAGTTGTTTCCGGCAAAGCTGCCAATTCACTCGTCACAATCCGGCAACCGCTGGCCATTGCCTCCATCACGGCAATAGATGAGGTTTCCAAATAGGTATTCGGGTAAGCTAAAACCGCGACTGAACGCAGTTGCCGGACGAGTTCGGGTTGCGGTACGGAACCGATGTACTCGACGCCTTCTGTTTCCTGACACTGGCGGTAAAGTTGACCGAAAAAAAGCTTGTTATCATTGTCGTCTATTTGGTGTACTTTCATGCTTGAAAATACTTTTAATCTGGTTCCCGGGACAGCTTGACGAATTTCGGGAAAGACTTTTAACAAAATATCGAGTCCGCGAAATGGAGTGCTGGTGTAAGCTAGAATGGGCGGTCGAGATTTATGAGAGAGGAGAGAAATATTATCGGCGAAAATGTTAGCAAAACAAGGTGCGATCGCATTTCTTAAAACACAACTGCGATTGGAGTCAATCCCAAAGCGCCGATGAAATTGCTCGCGCTGCCAGTCGCTGACAAATACAAAGGCATCGCAAGCATTGATTTCTCGCTCATTTTTAAAATTTTCGAGGAATACAAAGCCCGGCTCGTTATGAATCCACAAAATTAATTGAGTTTGTTCCCCCAAAAGCGGCTTAACTTCCAGCGCTTTTCCGAGTATATTGACTATAACTAAAAAATCGAGCGATCGCAGCAATTCTAAATTAGATTTGTCCCCCACGCGCCGCCTGCAATCAACGCCGCGCGACATCCCCGGCTCAGAAGTATTGTTGAGCAAAAATACCTCGTTTCCCTGTGCAGCCAACGCCTCAGCTAAGTAACAAATAGCCGACTGAGTGCCGCCCAAAGGTTCGCGGTAAGGAGTTTCAATGTTGTAATCCCAAGTATAAGTATCAAGAAATCCGATTTTCATTAAATGGTATAATTTTAAAACTATTGAGGAGTACCGAAAATGACCACAGAACAAGATCCCGTAAAATTGATGAAACAGCAAGTCGGCTTTGCTGCTGCCGATCGCGTACAATCTGGTATGATTGTCGGACTCGGCACCGGGTCAACTACAGCTTATACTATTCAAGCATTGGGCGATCGCATAAAATCAGGTGAACTCAAAGATCTCAAGGGAGTGCCGACATCTTTTCAATCAGAAGTGTTAGCCAAACAGTACGGAGTACCGCTGACAACACTAGATGAAATTGACAGAATTGATGTGGCTATTGATGGCGCTGATGAAGTAGATCCCCACCTCAACTTAATTAAAGGTGGTGGCGCAGCCCATACCCGCGAAAAAGTAGTCGATTACCTCGCAACTCAGTTTATTGTAGTAGTTGACAGTTCCAAAATGGTTGATAAATTGGGTTCGACTTTTCGCGTACCTATCGAAGTTATACCGATGGCATTAACACCCGTGATGCGCGCCATTGAAAAATTAGGCGGTCAACCAGAACTCCGCATGGGTGTGAAAAAAGCAGGCCCGGTAATTACCGATCAAGGTAATATGGTAATCGATGTCAAATTTGATGACATTGCCAACCCCGGAGAAATGGAAAAAATCTTGAATAACATTCCCGGTGTGTTAGAAAATGGTTTGTTTGTAGACTGTACCGATTTGGTTTTAGTCGGCGAAATCCAAGACGGAAAACCAGTAGTACGGGAGATTTCTAAATAGTCAAAACTGGCCTACTGGTGGTCAAAAACTCTTTGTGGAACAGGCATCTTGCCTGTTCAGGAGAATGCTGCAAAAACTCTTTGTGGAACAGGCATCTTGCCTGTTCAGGAGAATGCTGCAATATGGCATTTACAACCGGCAAAAATACCAAAAACAAGGTTTCTTACCCTATAGCAACCGCCAAGACTATTCAGAAGTCCTTAATCAGTGAAACCCTTGCGATTGTTGTTACATCTTCCTGCTTCCTGACATCCTTTACATCCGTTACATCCGTTACAGAATCCGTTGCCGAACTTCCTTCTTCCTGACATCCGTTACATCCGTTACAGAATCCGTTGCCGAACTTCCTTCTTCCTTCTGCTATAGCTTTGACTTTGATTATGATGATGCAATATCGCAGATTCGGTCGCACAGAATTATCCATGCCCGTCTTTTCCTGCGGTGGCATGAGATATCAGTACAAATGGCAAGACGTGCCAGCTAATGAAATTCCACCCAACAATCAACAAAATCTAGAAGCGACGATTAGCTACTCGATTGAATGCGGCATCAATCACATAGAAACTGCTCGCGGTTACGGCACTTCCGAGATGCAATTGGGGGGGATTTTCCCGAGTTTTCCCCGCGAAAAGTTGATAGTGCAAACGAAAGTTAGTCCCAAACCGAACTCCCAAGAGTTCCGCGAAGACTTTGAAAAATCCTTAGCTTACTTGCAACTGGAATACGTCGATTTACTCTCACTACATGGCATTAATACGTGGGAATTGCTAGAGGAGTCTATCCGTCAGGGCGGCTGCATGGATGTGGCCAGAAAGTTGCAAGCCGAAGGCAAAGTTCGGTTTATTGGTTTCTCAACTCACGGCCCGACGGATGTGATTGTCAAAACAATTCAAACTAATCAATTTGATTATCTTAACTTGCACTGGTACTACATCAATCAAAGTAATTGGCCTGCTATTGAAGCTGCTAAACGTCACGATATGGGCGTTTTTATTATCAGTCCTTCCGACAAAGGCGGTCAGCTTTACAGCCCTCCACAAAAATTGGTAGACTTGTGCTATCCGCTGAGTCCGATGGTGTTTAATGATTTGTTTTGTTTGTCGCATCCGCAAGTACACACTTTAAGTTTAGGCGCAGCCAAACCTGAAGATTTTAACGAGCATCTGAAAGCTGTAGAAGTGTTAGATAGAGCGGATGAAATTTTGCCACCGATATTAGCAAGGTTGGAAGAGGCAGCAATTAATAAATTAGGAGAAGATTGGTTTAAGACTTGGCACGTCGGTTTACCAACTATAGAAAATACTCCTGGAGGTATTAATATTTATGTGATTCTGTGGCTGTGGAATTTGGCGCAGGCTTACGAGACCATCGACTATTGCAAGATGCGCTACAACCTTTTAGGTAATGCGGGCCACTGGTTCCCCGGCCAAAAAGCCGATCGCCTCGATGAATTAGACTTGCGCCGCTGTCTAGCCCACAGTCCCCACGCTGCTAAAATTCCCGGTATTCTTCAAGCAGCCGATCGGCTTTTTGGAGGCGAAGCCATCCAGCGCTTGTCCCAAGAATAATCAAAAAAAAACCCGGTTTCAAGACAGAAACCGGGTTGGTGAACCGGAGCACGTGAGTTAGTTACGCGCACACAATTAGCCTATACTTGAGAAACTCTCACAACCATCGCCCATCCGTCTCATCCATTCGGGCGATACAACTTTTTTTCTCAACTCACTCCCATTTTGCTTTAATCTGAGATAAAACAGTTAATAATTCACTTAGGTACTTTTTATGACTCTTAAACGCCGAGATTTTTTGTATTTGGTGACTGCTACCGTCGGAGCTATTACCGCAGGTGCTTGCCAAGCGTCAGGAAATAATGTACCTCAAGCAAGTCCAGTTGCAGAAAGTCCAAAAATAGCCCAAACTCCGGGGCCTTTTACACTGCCGCCTTTGCCTTACGAATACAATGCTTTAGAACCGCACATCGATGCGCGGACAATGCAATTTCACCACGACAAACACCATGCCGCCTACGTTAAAAACCTCAACGATGCTGTCAGCAAATACCCGCAACTCAAAAATATGAGTGCTGAAAATATGCTGCGAGATTTGAGCAAAGTGCCGGAAGATATTCGCACAACCGTGCGTAACAATGGCGGCGGACACCTAAATCACAGTATGTTTTGGGAAATCATGAGTCCCAACGGCGGCGGCGAACCCACAGGGGCAATTGCAACAGCAATTAAGCAAACTTTCGGCAGTGTTGACGATTTTAAAACAAAATTTAACGATGCCGGCACTAGGCGTTTTGGCAGCGGTTGGGTTTGGCTAGTCCGCAATAAAG
Organism: Microcoleus sp. MON1_C5; assembly: GCF_036701875.1. NCBI lineage: Bacteria > Bacillati > Cyanobacteriota > Cyanophyceae > Oscillatoriales > Microcoleaceae > Microcoleus > Microcoleus sp. MON1_C5. The sequence goes on from NZ_JAUBRN010000026.1 coordinate 43,410, forward strand.
CTGGCAAACTTGAGATTACAACTACGGCAAATCAAGACACTCCTTTGATGGATGGCAACTATCCAATTATGGGTAACGATGTTTGGGAACACGCTTATTATCTCAAATATCAAAACCTTCGCGCCGACTACTTAAAAGCTTGGTGGAATGTTGTTAATTGGGCGGAAATTAACAAGCGCTACGAAAAGGCGAGCGCCTAGTTCCACAAAGTTTGTTGTTGCGATCGAGCGCTGACAGCCCAACAACAAACTCGGTTTTAAGTAGGTAGCCGCTGTAAAACGCAATTAAGTAAACGATTGTAAAATATCCTGAGCCTTAAGCGTGGCTGACTTAGCCGTGTTTCCATACTGTTAGATGGTTCAGTTTAATTCCACCTACCTACTTATTTTCTGATTCTGCTGTCAAACTCGGGCTGCCCTCAATGTACAGTCCACCATCTACCTTTAACACGCTGCCCGCGATGTAGCCAGCCGCATCAGATGCCAGGAAAACTGCTGCTTGGCCTAAATCTTCCGGGAAGCCCATCCGACCAAGAGGCATTCTGTTGCTGAACGACTCAAGCAATTCGTCGCTGTACCAGCGTCGCTCGCCCGGAGTATCAGTCCACCCAGGCTCTAGGATGTTGACCCGAATTTTGTGCCACATCAGTTCATTCGCCATCGAAAGAACGAGGTGATGACAGGCTGCTTTGGTGGTGTTGTAGTCAATCGCACCCTTATAGGGAAAATGGGCGTGCGGGGATGAGATATGAATAATCGAGCCTTGGGCCTTCCTTTCCACCATACGGCGGGCCACTATTTGACAGATGTGAAACACACCATACACGCCTATTTCTAGTGTCCGCTGTAAATCCTCAAATTTAGTTTCCAGCAAGGTGTTTCGGACGCTAGCGATCGCATTTGTTACTAGAATATCGATTTGACCCAGTTCTTGCTCGCACGTATCCACCATCCTTTCCACTTGATCGCGCTGTGAGACATCTGCTTGAATCGCGATAGCGCGACGGCCGACAGAGTGAATCTGGTTGACTATTTCTCGCGCAGATGTTGGAGAATCGCAATAGTTGACACAAATATCTGCACCCGATTTTGCTAATTCAAGGGCGATGCCAGCACCAATTCCTTTCGAGCTACCTGTGACAAGTGCAATCTTATTTGCAAGCATAGTTAGTATTGAAAAACGGCTATAGCTAGCGCACGGGACGCTCGAACTGCTGTACAACTTTCCGCAAGTAAACGCAGTGCCGCGCCCCCTGACTCATCGGCGTTGTGAATGCTTCGACTGACTCAACTTTACCGCCCAAATGCTCGATCGCCCTTTGCAACTCCGTTTCTTCCTCCACCGTCCAATTCCCACGGTAAAGTACAGCCAAACCGCCATTTTTCAGCAGAGGCAGCGCGGATTTAGCGCAGAGAGGAGCGGCTCCCACTGCTCGGAGAACGGCTAAATCATAAGCTTGTTTGTGCTGTGGCGCTCGGGCAATTTCATCGGCTCTGCCCAACAAAGTCGCAGCATTTTCTATTCCTAAAGACGGCAAAACGGTTTCCAAGAAATCAATTTTCTTGCGAGTAGAATCGAGCAAAGTAACTGATAAATGCGGCAGGGCGATCGCGATCGGCAGACCCGGAAAACCCCCACCCGTCCCAATATCAATAACTTTCTGCACCGACTCGGCGGCCAATTCTGGATTTTCCGCCGAATTGTGATTAGCTGGCAGCAGTCTTGCAATTCCCCGCAGAGAATCCCACAAATGTTTTTCCCAAAACTCCATCGGCTCAGTAATTCGAGTTAAATTCAAGGAGCGATTTCCCTCGACAATTAACTCATAAAGCCGCTGAAATTGTTGCTGCTGCGACTCATCCGGCTGCCAATTCAGCGTTTTTTGCCACAACTCGTTCATCTGGGGCAACACAGATATTTTAATTTCATTTATCATCTAGTTCTATTCTCACTTTTTTCTTTCTGTCCGCGTAGGCGGACTTCGTTTGTATAGACGCGAATTCTATTCGCCTGGAAACCATTGGGAACGCCATAAAAATCAAACGCAACTCGTTTCCTTAGCTTCTAATTTAGCCCGAGCGACCTCCTGCAAATCCCCGTGGTCTAAAGTCCAAAATTTATCGGCTACACTCAACAAATCGCTAGCATCGTGAGTAACAATCAACAAAGTCCAGTGACTTTTCAACTTACTCAACAAGCTTACCAACTGCCGTCGCATCGACCAATCCAAACCCGCCGTCGGTTCGTCCAAAAGTAGCAAATGCGGCTGCCGAATTAGCTGCACCGCCAGGGCTACCCTCCGCTGTTGTCCGCCGCTCAAAGCGTGGGGGGAAGCGCGCAGCGGCAAATGTCCGAGTCCCACTTCTGCCATTGCTGAGTTAATTTGTTCTTGTCCCAATTCAGGATGTCCCAACCGCAATTCTTCTAAAATTGTGCCTCCGCAAAAATGCCTTTCTGGAAACTGGAACACTAAACCTCCTAACTGTTGCAAGTGTTCCGGTGTTAATTCCTGTTCGCGCCAGCGGATGTCGCCGCTAGTTTTTTCTGCTAAGCCTGCTAATATTTCTAATAGCGTACTTTTGCCTGAACCGCTGCGGCCCACAATCAGCCCCATTTGCTGCGAGGGCAGTTCTAAGTTAATATTTTTCAGAATAGGATTCGGACAGGCGGTAGGATGATATACTAAGTTTTTTAGATAAAGCATTAACGCAATTGGTAATTGGGGAGAAGGAAGGCACTACAGGAATTTTGACAAGGATACACGGATTAATTATCCAGCCTCAGCGATTTGTTTCTAGCTTGGGCCGATCGCACACAATTATTTTACATAAATCTTTACAAAAATTTCCTTTTTTTTCAGGATTGGTGTTTGATTTTTCTGTTTTTTCCTGGTATATTTTAATATAATGGAAATTAGTTGTTTAAAATATTATACAAGTCACACTTCCATTATTAAAATATACCTCAACAACCACAAAAAATCAAGCAAATTTCACTCTTTTTTGGGTCGCGGCCCGAGAGTTTGAGAATTTAACTCTCTTGTTTCTAGTTTACAGTATATTCCACTCAGAGAATTGACAATGACGAAAACCCCTTTAGCATCGCTTGGCCAGCAAATGTTAAGTTCTAAACAGACAGTGCGGGCGATCCCTTTCGCACTCGCGATCGCCCTCAGCATCTGCATTAACTCCGCATTAGCGGGCGATCCCTTTCGCACAAGCAACCCGCAGGCGATCGGGCCCAATACCGAAACCGCTTTCAAAACAATGTTTCAGCAAGGAAACTACAAACAAGCAAAAACTCAAGTTCAACAAGCCCTATCAGCCGAACCAAACGAACCGCTAGTCTATGCGATGGCAGCCTCGCTATCATACATCGAAAAAGACTTCAACTCGATGAATTCCTACGCCCAAAAAACCCGCGAACTCGGCGAAAATTTGACGAAAACTAATCCATTGCGCGGCAACATTTACACAGCAGCAGGCCACTTTCTAGAAGGGGCGAACATTATAGCCAAAGAAGGAACAGCAAAAGGCGCGCCCCAAGCTGTGAGTAAATTGCGAGTAGTATTTCAATACCTAGAGGCCGCCGACAAAATAGCTCCCAATGACCCCGAACTCAACCTGATCAAAGGCTACATGGACTTAATGCTAGCCAAAAACCTACCCTTTTCCAACCCCGACGAAGCAATTCAAAGACTCGAACAAAAAGCCTCTCCCCGCTACTTAGCTTATCGTGGCGTGGCCGTCGGCTATCGAGACTTGAAAAAGTACGATCGCGCTTTAGAATTTGCCAACAAATCCCTAGCAGAAACGCCCAACAATCCCGAAGTTCTCTATCTAAAAGGACAAATCTTGTTTTCCCAATCCCAGGGGAAAGACAGCAACAAAACCTTACTTGAGGAAGCCCGAAAAAACTTCGACGCCGCCTTAGCAAAACCAGATCAACTGCCCCGCAGTTTAGTAGCCGAAATCTTCTTTCAGCAGTGCAGAACCCGTAACCGTCTCGACAGCAAATCTCGCGCCTGCGACCCCATGCGCGATAAAATTAGAGATGCAGATGGAGTCTGGGGGCCGGCAGCCTTACCACCACTTTAAAAAGAGTCAGAGGGGAAGTCAGAAGTCAGGAGTTAGGAGAAAAATTCTCCCTCTCTCCCTCTCTCCCACTTTTCCTCTCTCCCGCAATCCCATTCCTGCAATTCCATTCCCTTTCTTTGATAAAATTGATGCAAGTAGAGTTTCGCGAGTTTAACCCCTTTGACCTCTGGATTTGGCTGAAGTTCAGCAACGTGCCTTCAAACGGTGAAAAACAGTATGTTGAAGAAGTGTTTGACTCTTGGTTTTTCTTGGGAAAACTCGGAGGATTTAATGCGGAAAATTTGCAAGTTCAAGATGAAGGATTAGACATCAGTGATATGAATTACGATGTTAATCTAGCAGACCAAAGCATGATGGCTTTGATGCACAATATGGGAGAAATGGAGTATCAAGGTTCTTGGGCTCGCTGCTGGTTTGATTTGGGCACTAGCGATGCAATTGGCCTCGATGTTTTGATTAATGTTTTCCAGCAACTAAGCAAAGAATTCGTAACCATTGAAAAACTCATTATTGGCGGGGAAAATACAGACTGGCCCCTTGAAAATAGAAGCAGGAGAGAGGGTTTTGCCACCGATGATAATTAAACGTTGGCCCCACACGGATGACACGGATACACCGATAATGAGTGATGATTGCTGAGTAATATAGAACTTACGCAGGGTAATAATGAACCGGGTTTTTTGCATCATACTTCGTTACAGCCCGCATCAACGGCAAAAAACCTGCTGGTTGGGCGAAGTCGGAACCCGGTTTCTTTTTTTTTCGTGTTGATGCGTCATGACTGATGACTGATAACTAATTATGCAAAAAGGTACAATTCGCGTAATTGTTTTAGGATTAATTCGATCGGGCGATCGCATTTTCGTGTCAGAATGCGAAGATCCGGTCAAAAAAGACACATTTTACCGAGCTCTGGGCGGTGGCATAGAATTCGGAGAACACAGCATCGACGCTTTGCAAAGAGAGTTTCAAGAAGAAATTAAAGCCGAGTTAACAAATATCAAATATTTGGCTTGTTTGGAAAATTTTTTTATTTTTAATGGCGAAGCCGGACACGAACTAATACAACTCTATCAGTGCGAATTTGTCGATCCCAAATTTTATCAATTGGAGAGTCTAGCCTTTGCAGACGGAGAGTGGGTATTTACCGCACTTTGGATGCCGATCGAGCGCTTTCGATCAGGCGAATTGCGCCTAGTTCCAGAGCAATTTATCGACTACTGCGAAGGCTAATAACTCAACCAATACCAAAAAACAAATACCTGATATGGGGGAATTAAACCTAAAATATTTGCCGTAGGGGGGGGTTTCACCTGAAATATTTGCGATAACTAACAGGATGAATAAACCCGCCCCTTCCTTCCGCCCAGAGCGTTACCTTTCTCTACCTTACACTAGGCAGCGTACTCAACACCTGATAGAGAAGAGAGTTAATAAAACCGAGGGCGATAGCCCCCAGCAAAGCACTCCAAATTCCCCACCGCAAGCGGAATCCATCCACTAGCCAAGCCGCCAATCCAAAGATAGCAGCATTGATCACAATCATAAACAAGCCAAAAGTTACCAACACAAATGGAAAACCCAAAACCACAAAAAGCGGCCGCACCAAAGCATTCAGCAATCCAAAAACCGCCGCCGAAATCATCGCTTTTCCAAAAGTGTCAATATCTACCCCGATGGGCAACTTGGAAATGATAAAAAAGCTCACAGAAGTAACCAGCCAAGCAATTACCAGCGAAATGATATCCATGTGCCAATCTCCTTAAAAAAGTTAAACATTAAATCGGAACAACAGCACATCCCCCTCTTGTACAACATACTCTTTTCCTTCACTGCGAACTAAGCCTTTTTCCTTAGCCGCATTCATCGCGCCCGTAGCAACCAAATCTTCATATGCTACTGTTTCGGCCCGGATGAAACCCCGTTCAAAATCCGAGTGAATAACCCCCGCAGCTTGCGGTGCTAACATTCCCGCGATAATTGTCCAAGCGCGAGTTTCCTTTGGCCCGCTAGTAAAATAAGTCCGCAAGCCCAATAATTCGTAAGTAGCTCGAATCAGAGATTTCAAGCCCCCTTCTTTTACCCCCAGAGATTCTAGGAAATCCGTTCGTTCTTCCTCGGATAACTCCACCAATTCTGACTCAACTTGCGCCGAAACTATGACAACCTTAGCATTTTCTTTAGCTGCTACTTCCCGCACTTGTTCGACATAGCTATTTCCTGTTGCTAAATCGTCATCAGATACGTTAGCAGCATAGATAATTGGTTTGTTGGTCAGTAATTCCAAACCTTTAACTAATTCAGCTTCTTCATCTGTGAAACTGTACTGCCGCGCTGGTTTCCCCGCATTCAAAACAACGACTAATTTTTCGAGTACATCCACTTCTGCCTGAGCTTCTTTATTGTTGCGGGCGAGCTTGCGAGTGCGATCGAGCCTGCGTTCAATTTGAGCTAAATCTGCTAGAATTAATTCGAGATTGATAATGTCAATATCTCGGATCGGATCGACAGAACCCGCAACGTGAATGATATCGTCATTCTCAAAACAGCGGACAACGTGGACGATCGCATCTACAGCCCGAATGTGAGACAAAAACTGATTTCCCAGTCCTTCACCCTGACTCGCCCCCTTCACCAAACCCGCAATATCCACAAACTCCATCCGCGTCGGCACAGTTTGCACGGAATTGGAAATATTGCTCAGCACCTTCAACCGTTCGTCTGGCACTGCCACGATACCCGTATTTGGCTCGATCGTACAGAAAGGAAAATTAGCAGCAGTCGCCTTGGCATTAGCAACCAGAGCATTAAACAAAGTAGATTTGCCAACATTAGGCAGTCCGACAATTCCGGCAGTAAGCATAGCTATTTAGAAACATATCACTGTTTCAAAATATCATAAGCAATAGCAATATATCTGACTTGTCCCTTCTAAGTTCTAAAGCTAAGCTTGAATAAATATCGAACTTGAGGTAGATGGCTAAATGGTTAACAAGTTGTTAACCAAAGTAACGATCGCTGTGGGGCTGTCACTGCCCCTGTTAGCGCTGACAGCAGCTAGCGTTTTCGCTCAGATTGTCAAAATTTCGGTGGTTAACAACAGTGGCAAGACGATGACAGCCGTCTATATGTCTCCTCCCGATAAGGATACTTGGGGAGAAAACGAGCTAGAGGCCCCCATTGCCGATCGGGAAAAGGCAGATTTTGAGTGGAATCAAGCTGACTACGGTGGGTCGGAGGCGGGCTGTGTTTTTGATGTCAGGGCCGAATACTCTGACGGCAAATCCACTGATTTGCCTTCTGTTGACCTTTGTAAAGAGACGGCGCTCAACTTCAACTAATCGATAATTTAGGCAAAAACCGAGTTTTTTCAAGTCTGATATTCAACAAAATGATTGGGGACTTGGGAGAAACCGGTTTTTGCGATCGACCTCACAAACAATCTTAAATTTCGCGATCGACTAAAACATAATTTAAACAGGTTCAGGGATTGTCTGAGGAATAGGCTCCGGCACTGTCTGAGGAATCGGAGAGGGTACTGTTTCCGGCACCGGTTCGGGAATTGGCTGCGGAATTGGCGCAGGTACCGGTTCCGGTACTATCCCGGGAATCGGTTCGGGTACCGGGCCAGGCACCGGTGGCGATGCGGGTATAGTCGGCAGCCCCGGTTCGGTACTGGGAATCTGCGGGCCTGGAAACGGACTAGGGTTGGGAAAAATCATGTTAGTTTTTAACTCGCTAATAGAGATGTTCCAAAAACATTTTGTCGCCACTTCTAGCTATATTTTAAAACAAAAATAACTGAGCTGTGGTATTGTTTTATATCATAATTTTAAACTCAAGATGGCGGCGGACACATCTATCTAAATAGCTATAATTAACTATTACGTCTGCATAAAATTATGCCTTTGGCATTAAACTAAGTAGGTGGTTACAAATCAACATTACATGGGGAGGGCGCATGAATAAAGCAATAAACTGCCTGAGAGTAAAGATGCAGGCTCAACCCGCCCCTACCAGATATTAGGGTTTTTTCAGCTCGCTCTACTTAGATATCAAATACAGCAATCAAGATTAATCGTGTCACCAGCAAACTCTCAAACAAAAACTCCCCTATTAGATGCTTTGCGCGATCGCACAAATCACCCACACGCCCCATTTTATGCCCCCGGACATAAACGCGGACAAGGAATCTCTCAACCCCTAATTGACCTATTCGGTGCGACAGTATTTCGATCGGATTTGCCGGAATTGCCGGAATTAGATAATCTCTTTAATCCAGAAGGTGCAATTGCCGAAGCTCAAGACTTAGCCGCCGCAGCATTTGGAGCCCACTCAACTCGGTTTTTGGCTAACGGTTCGACTTGCGGAATTATCGCCGCCATCTTAGCAACTTGCGGCCCCGGCGATAAAATTATCTTGCCTCGAAATATCCACTCATCGGCGATTTCAGGTTTGATTTTATCCGGTGCAATTCCAATTTTTGTCAGTCCAGAGTACAACCCGGATTGGGATATTGCCAACAGCATCACCCCAGAAGCCACAGCCTCCGCATTAGAACAACATCCCGACGCCAAAGCAGTAATGATAGTTTACCCAACCTATCACGGCGTCTGCGGCAATTTGCGGGCGATCGCCCAAATTACCCATCAATACAACATACCGTTATTAGTAGACGAAGCCCACGGCGCGCACTTTAACTTTCATCCAAACTTGCCAGAACCAGCACTATCAGCAGGTGCCGATTTAACAGTACAATCAATCCACAAAACCATCGGTGCAATGACACAAGCATCGATGCTGCACGTCAAGGGCGATCGCATCGATATCCAAAAATTAAATAGAGCATTGCAGCTAGTACAATCTACCAGTCCCAGCTACTTATTATTAGCATCCCTAGACGCAGCCCGCCAACAAATCGCACTCCACGGCAAAGAATTAATGGCCCAAACTTTACAGCTAGCAGAAAAAGCGCGATCGCGCATCAGTCTAATTCCCGGCTTATCCGTTTTAGAACCATTAGATACACCGGGTTTTGCAGCATTAGACCGAACCAGGCTAACAGTAAAAGTATCCGATTTAGGAATCACAGGATTTGCCGCCGATGAAATTCTGCACTCTCAACTCGGCGTCACTGCAGAATTACCAATGCTGCAACATCTAACATTTATTATCAGCTTGGGAAATACAGACTCAGATATTGAAAATTTAGTTAAAGCTTGTACTTTTTTAGAAGGAAGAAGAAAGAACGAAGAAGAAAGAACGAAAAAGGAAGATTTTTCCCCTCCCCCACTCCCCCCCTCTCCCATTCCCCCTCTCTCTCCCCCTCTCCTCTCCCCGCGCCAGGCCTTCTTTTTCCCAGCGGAAACAGTACCCGCAGACAAAGCAGTCGATCGACTCAGCGCCGAACTCATCTGTGCTTATCCCCCAGGAATACCAGTCCTGATGCCCGGTGAAATCATTACCCCAGCAGCCGTTGACTACCTGCAACAAGTCCTTGCCGCCGGCGGCAAAATCACAGGTTGTAGCGATAGAAACCTCCAAACTCTCAAGGTTGTGCGACAGTAAATATTAAGGCTTGGAGGAAATTGGCAGAATTTCTACTAATTCTTCGACGAGTTCCAACTGCCGTCTTGCTTCAATCAAAAATCAAAAATCAAAAATATAACTATGCTTTGGCCCTACGTCACTCCAGGCATCCCGGATGACTTATTTGAACGTTTACCGGGAATTCCCATGAGTAAGCGAGAAGTCCGACTGCTGTTAATCTCCCACCTGCGGCTGCAAGCAGATTCAGTGGTGTGGGACATCGGTGCAGGTACTGGTACGATCGCCGTAGAAACAGGTTTGCTGTGTCCCAAAGGTCGGATTATCGCCGTCGAAAGGGACGAAGAAGTAGCAAGCTTGATTCGCAGAAATTGCGATCGATTCGAGCTCGACAACGTAGAAGTCATAGAAGGCAGTGCCCCGGAATGCCTGGAAAACCTGCCCCAACCCCCCCACCGAGTCTGCATCGAAGGAGGTCGCCCCATTAAGGCCATTCTCCAAGAAGTCTGGCGGTACTTGCAACCCCACGGTAGAGTGGTCGCCACAGCCTCGAATTTAGAAAATCTTTACGCCCTTTCCGAAGGCTTCGCCGAGTTACAAGTCCGCAACATCGAAGTAGTCCAGTCCGCCGTCAACCGCTTGGAGACTCGCGGCCTCAGTCAAACCTTTGCCGCCGTCAATCCCATATTTATTCTCAGCGGCGAAAAGCTCGATTAGAAGTTAGTTGACAGTTGAGAGTTGACAGTTGTTATTGGTTATTTGTTACCAATCCCCTTCCAGGCTCTGCCTCCAATGCCCCATGTCCCATGCTTTTAGCCCCTATGCCCATTCCTAAATGTAATTCTTAACCTTTTTTACGTTCAATTAACCTTCATACTTAGAATAAGGGCGACCCTAGCTGGATTGACCCCCTGAGTTGAGATTTTGGATCGTCGCCAGTTGGGTATTGGGCTTGGCTGTGCAAGGGAGGAAAACGTACCCTAATAATCCTTACATCCTTGCATCCTTGCGTCGAATGACACCGCCCAAAAACGGATACAAGCCGCCGACAATCGTCGTGAGCCACCCAAAATTTTAGACCAAGGTTCAATCTCCCAGATTCATCTGTGGAGTAAATCTAGAATCTAAAATCTAAAATCTAAAATCTAAAATCGAATTACCCACCGCCGTCTGCAAGAGAAATTCATTTTATGCCTTGGTCTCGTATCCTGAGTGGAATAGTTGCGATCGCCCTTGCTTTGGGAATGATTATTATGGGGGGATGGTACTTCACCGTCGGCTTTGGAGTCATCGTCTACCTAGGTCAATTGGAATATTTTCAATTAGCCAGGGCTAAAGGCATTGCACCCGCTGCCAAAACTACCTTAGCTGTCAGTCAAGGGCTATTAATTACTGCCGCCCTAGCACCGGAACTCGTAGATGCCATGTTCCCCTTAGCGGGAACCTTAATCTGTTTCTACCTGTTATTCCAACCTAAATTATCGACGATCGCCGATATTGCCTCCTCAATTTTAGGATTGTTCTACGGCGGTTATTTGCCCAGCTATTGGATACGGCTGCGAGTCGGCCTCGACCCAGCCAATCTTGCTACAACTGGACTGGGGCAAGCAGTAGCAAGCAATTTGCCGGTTAACATTTACGCGTCGCCATCTTGGACAACTTCTAGCCATATATCTTTAGGATTGACTTCGCTGCTGCTGGCTTTCCTGTGCATCTGGGCCGCTGACATTGGGGCTTATTTTGTGGGCAAATTCTTCGGCCGCACTAGCCTGTCCCACATCAGCCCCAAAAAGACTGTTGAAGGTGCCGTATTTGGAGTTTGCGGCAGCATCGCCGTGGCCGTCGCTGGGTCTTGGTATTTAAACTGGCCGGGGTGGCCGTATACTGGGGCTGCTTTTGGTCTGTTGATTGGCGTTGCTAGCCTGTTGGGAGATTTAACTGAGTCGATGATGAAGCGAGACGCCGGTGTTAAGGATTCGGGACAGTTGATCCCCGGTCACGGTGGCATTCTCGATCGCACCGACAGTTATGTTTTTACCGCACCGTTAGTCTACTATTTTGTCACTTTACTGTTGCCGGCGATCGACTCTTACCTCATCGCCCGCTAATTGCCAATTGCGAATTGGTGTTTAACTCATGGAAGGCCGACCGCGTTGCGGGTCACGTAAGCGTTGCGATCCGCACCGAAAGCCCTCTCACGCACTCAAAACTTCTTTCCCCTTCCCGTTGCTCTTCCCCTCTAAGGCAAAACTCTAATTCCTCCCCGACAAACAATCTCCCCCGGACTCAAAATCAACTCTTCAATCTCAACTTCCGGCCCAAAATCAATTTTAAAACCATTGAAATCAGTGCTCTTTAATTCTCCATCCATTTCGATTTCTGGTTCTTCAAACATCAATTCGCGACCGCTGGCTATCCGCAAACCAGTCCGCAATACAAAAGGAATTTGCCTACCGCCAGCGCGCAAAATTGTCGCCGAAAGCGTCAACACACCCGCCTCAATTACAATTTGCGAATTTTTCAACTTCAGCAACTTTTCGCTATCTGTCAGCGGCAGCATAGGCAGCAAAAATTCGCTCAAAGCATCAGCAAGCAAAGGCGCTTTCAGTGACGCATTCAAATCCGCCTGACAGAGCCTCAAAACGCCTGTCACGGGAACGGATTCCAGGAGGCGCAGGGGTTGGCCTTTGAGAGCTTGACCGAGGTTGATGCGAATGCCACAGCCCTCTATGGCAACTTCAGTTAGGTGTAGTCCTTTATACACAGCACCGCTAGCAGCAGCCGTTACTTTGGGGATCGCACCGCGGAAGATTTGTCGATCGCTCCCCTCAATTTTCACCTTCAACTCATCCACCTGCTGAACTTGCGATCGCAGCCACAACTGCACCGCCGGAGACAGAACCGCGCTCGCGATCCGGCTGCCTTGACTCGGCGAAGGTTTCCCCGGCTCCTCGCCGAGATTAACAGTCCCACCAGAGCCAGCAGCGCCATCTTTATTGTCAAATTGAAGAGAGTTTCGATCGACAGTCATAAACAATTTCAGAATATAAACCTTAATATTCAAGCACAGAAATTTAACTATAACTGGCACATCCGGCCTCAAAAACGCCGTTTCTGCACAGATATACCGCTGTCAACCTCTGATTTTCCTTAGAAACCGGGTTGATGAACACAAGTCCGATTAACTCCAAAACCAAGCAGAAATCTGGGATCGGCAACGCCAGAAGCAGAAAAATTCTCACCTTTTCCCCCTTGGGATATTGGGGTAATTCACGAGTTGTGCGATCCCCATGAAAAATTCGCGATCGAGCGTATAAATTTAACCAGGAGTACGGGATTTATGGTAGTGTTGGTTTATGGTCGGGTCAGACCCAAACCTTTCAAACCGGCCGCAAACCAACGGTGCAAACCTGTGCCTGCCGCGAGTCTTTTCCTCGTAGTTTTTGCACAGCATTCAGGGTAATGCCATCAGGACAATCTGCACCGGGCACAAGGACAATCTGCACTCTTGGCGGGCGTCCTGTAATAATTGGTCAGCATTATAATTTATTCCCAAGCAGGAATTGAGCATTGCTAGTACGGTTAATCAATTAACCGTGTCGTGTTTCCTCCCCACCGTTGGCTCGTTGGGGATTTCCACACTCCCGTCATGTCTGATGAAAGGCTGCAAAAAATCCTCGCCCAGTGGGGCATTGCCTCTCGCCGTCTTGCAGAACAGATGATTGTAGCTGGACGAGTCCGAGTTAATGGCAATATTGTTCGCTTAGGAGAAAAAGCGAATCCCGATCGCGATCTCATCCAAGTCGATGGAGTCCCGGTGAAACCAACGGATCGACCCGCAAAGGTCTATCTGTTGCTCAACAAACCGGCAGGCGTAGTTTCTACTTGCAGCGATCCCAGGGCCCGATCGAAAGTTCTCGACTTGCTGCCACCCCAACTGCGCTCCGGTCAAGGCATCCACCCCGTAGGACGCTTAGATGCAGATTCCACCGGCGCCCTCTTGCTTACCAATGATGGTAAGCTGACATTTTGTTTGACCCATCCGCGTCACTCGATCGCCAAAACTTATCAGGTGTGGGTACGGGGCGATCCCCCGGAACGCATACTACAAACGTGGCGTCAGGGCATCATCTTGTCCGGCAGAAAAACTTTGCCCGCGAAAGTTAAAGTTATCGATCGCGCGCTTGACGAAACTCTGTTAGAAGTCATTCTATCAGAAGGCAGAAACCGCCAGATTCGGCGCACAGCCGAGCTGTTGGGATATCCCGTGGTGCGCCTGCACCGCACAGCCATTGGCCCGATTCAATTGCAGCGGCCCGGTTCGCCAATATTGCCACCAGGCTGCTGCCGACCCCTAGAAGATGCGGAAATTATTTATTTATGGAATCTAGTCAACCTAACATCAATAAGCGTGCCAGTAAATTCCCAGGAGCACAGCATATGACAAAGAATTTATTGTTTTTATTCTTCAAAACAACTAAGCAGAAACTGCACTCCCAAGAGCCAGAAACAGCTCAGAAGAAGAAGCTAGCGGAAATTGGAACTCAACTCCGTCAGTACCGCGAACAGCAGTCGATTTGTTTGGACAAAGTAGCCGTGGTAACAATGATTCGGCGGAATCTGCTACAAGCAATCGAGGACGGTCAACTAGACCAACTTCCCGAACCCGTCTACACTCAGGGTTTGATCAAGCGCTACGCTGAAGCAATGGGCTTGGACGGAACTCAGTTTGCCGAATTTTTTCCGATCGAACCGGCGCCCCGATCGAGAACCAAGCTATCCTGGCAAGATGGGCCTCAGTTGCGGCCGATGCACCTCTACCTCTTTTACACATTTCTAATTATCTGTTCGGTCAATGTCTTATCTCAGTTGATGGGCGGTTCTGTTACCGCAAAAAACGGTGGGGGAGCCAAAGAACTAGCGCTTGGGCAGCAAGAACAAGCTCGTTTAGCTGCTGAGGCATCGAGATCCTCACAAAATCAGAAACCGGATAGTTACGAGGCTGTCGAAGCAGTAAGAACCGGTCAAAATTTAAATAAATCTGGCAATAAACCAGTGATGGTTAACGTCACTTTTAAAGCAGAATCGTGGATGCAGGTTGAAGTCGATGGTAAAACAGAGTTTGAGGGAACTTTGCCTTCAGGGACTGTTCGCACCTGGGGGGCTCAAAAGCAATTGGTAGTGGTAGCAGGTAACGCCGGGGGGGTAATGGTTGCTGTTAATAACGGACAAGCCGAACCACTCGGAGATCCTGGAGTCGCCAAAGAAGTTGTTTTTAAAGCAAACGAACTCAAGCCTTCAGCACCGCCCAACAATGAAGGGTAAGTGTTAATTGGTAATTGTTAATCGGTAATGGGGAATAGGTAATAGCTGGCAGTCCACAGCTTTTAATTAGAATGTCCGTCTTGATTGACTTCTTAGCCATTACCCCTTACCCATTACCAACTGCCCCTTCTCCACTATCAATGTTTATTAGGAGCGCGCCCGGAGATGTAAGTCATGGTTTTGAGCCGATCGCGCACTTCCCCATTCAAAGCTTCAGGTCGATACCGCCAGCCCCAATTTCCCTCTGCTTTCCCAGGAAAATTCATCCGCGCGTCTGTATCCAAACCCAACAAGTCTTGATACGGCACAATTGCCATATTAGCTACCGACATCCAACCCATGCGGATTAAAGACCAGTGAATTCCTTGGGGATCGATGCAGCCCAAATAACGATAAACTTCCTCTCTCTGGTAGTCTTGGAGTTGATTGAACCATCCGACAGTAGTGTCGTTGTCGTGAGTGCCGGTGTAGACTACGCAGTTGCGATCGTAATTGAAAGGCCAAAAAGGATCCTCGGATCCAGCGCCGAAAGCAAACTGCAAAATCTTCATTCCCGGAAACTCGAACCGATCGCGCAAAGCTTCCACTTCAGGAGTAATTACCCCTAAATCCTCAGCGATAATCGGCAAGTTGCCAAACTTCTCATTAATTACATCCAACAAAGCTGTTCCCGGCGCTTTAATCCACTCTCCGTACATAGCAGTTTCTTGTCCGCGCTTCACCGCCCAGTAAGCCTCAAATCCTCGAAAGTGGTCGATCCGAGTCACGTCTACATAAGAGAAAATCGCTTCAAAACGCTGCACCCACCACTCAAAATTATTTGCTTGCAACTTCTCCCAATTGTATACCGGGTTCCCCCACAATTGACCTGTATTGCTGAAGTAATCCGGGGGAACTCCCGCCATTAAAGCTGCTTCTCCGGTGGCTTCATCCAAGCAAAATATTTCTGGATGAGACCACACATCCGCGCTGTCGTGAGCTACATAAATCGGAATATCCCCAATAATTTTAATGTCCCGCATATTAGCATAGCTTTTCAACTCCGTCCACTGGCGAAAAAACTCAAACTGGACGTATTTGTAGTAATAAATCTCAGCATTTAGCTGCTGGCGCCACTTCTCTAGGGACTGTGGTTCTCGACGGGCAATTTCTGGTTCCCAATTGTTCCAGCTAACACCGCCAAAGTGATCTTTTAGTGCCATAAATAAGGCGTAATCTTCCAGCCAATTCTCTTTGCTTTCGCAAAAACCCGAGAATTCTTTTTGCTGGATCGGGGATGCTTTGGTTTTGAAGTTTTCGCAAGCTTTTTTAAGCAAAGGCACTTTCAGCGCTATCGCCCGCTCGAAGTCTACATAATCCAGCGGAAATTCTGGCAAATTAGCAAAGTCTTCATCTGCGAGCAATTGCTCGTCCCGCAGCAGTTCTGGGTTAATTAGCAGCGGATTTCCCGCCATTGCTGAATAGCACGAATAAGGAGAATTGCCGTATCCTGTGGGGCCCAGCGGCAATAGCTGCCAGTATTGCTGGTCGCTCTCAACTAAAAAGTCAATAAAGCGATATGCTTCTATTCCCATGTCCCCAATGCCAAATCGACTGGGAAAGGATGTGGGGTGGAGTAGTATGCCGCTCGATCGGGGAAAAAGCATAATCTATCTAAAGATATAGGAATTTAACATTGACAATTTGACCTATCTTCCCTACCCGTTAAACTTCGCAGTTTTTAGGGCGATTGTCAGGGCAAATACTTTTGTGATTGTCTCATATTTTCTGCGATAACGTGCTTACCAAATATTTTTATTGGACTCTACTCAGGAGTTATGACTAGAGTTCAAAACATCACAATCCGGAGTTACGCGATCGCCCTGCTTTCACAGCTAGGTTTTTTTACCCAGGATCGTTTGCTGGAACAAAATATTTTGCTTGAGCGCACCCGGTTTCTGCTTAATTTTTAAATCTAACTTCTCTTTTGTTTTCGCCCCATCTCTCTGCAGTCGTAAATTCCCCGCCAAAAATCAGCCATCACTTAAGCAGAACCAATGCACAAATCAGCCGGCTGTTTTTGTATCTCAAAAAACAGTCGGCTGAGGAATTACCTGAAAAGAGGCTGAGTTTAAGCTTGCTTGTTCAAAAATTTCTGCACTTGTTTGAGAGCTATACTGCCGATGTTGTAGGCAGCCCAGCCGCCCGCCAACAATACGGGCATCAATACTATTAGTATGCGGAAGTCAAAATCCATGAGTTCTCCTCCTAAAGTTTTTTAACAAATTCTCATAATCTATTTGTATCTCATTTTGTCGCCATTCTCCTGACTCTTTAACCAAATATTGTCGGCTTTAAAAGTTCCTCCGCCGCTAGCAGCCGGATACGCAGGAGGACATCGCTCCGCAAGAATTCAGAGCGAAAGTGAAACTTCTGGGCGGGCGATCGGCATTCGCTGCACAAATTATCTCACAATGTGTTTCGCAATCCCTTCCACAACCTTTGTTAGAGGGTCGTTAGGGAAGTGCAGCGCAAACACTCCCTTGCTGGCGAGCAGCATCATCTGGTCGCTGTGGGGCAGTACCCCTGCCACTGGGATGTTGTAAATACTCTCTACTTGCTGCTTCAAATCCTCGAAATCCAGGGATTCTGGGGCTTTATTGATCGTCATCAAAATCTTGGGAACTTCTAATTTGCGGGCCACATCTACCGTGACAGCCGTTCCCTGAAAATCTTGCTGATCCGGACGCAGAATCAGCAGCAGGATGTCGGAAATGGTGATGCTGAGGAGGGTTTCTTCGTTGAGCCCCGGGTGCGTGTCTATAAATAGGTAGTCTAAGTTCAAAACCTCGATCAGTTCTTGAAAGCCGTCGGTAAGCAGTCCCACATCGTAGCCTTCCCGCAAAACTCGCGCTATCTCCCCTGCTTTAATGCTCGAAGGAATCAGGTAAAGGTTGCCGTTACTGGTTAATTTTGGCAGCAGCGAACTCACATTGTAGGCCGTATCCGCGATCGGACACCGGCCCCACAGGTAATCGTTCAGGCAGTGATCCATGTTGCTCTCGCTGAAACCGAACAGCACGTGAATCCCCGGTGATTGAATGTCTGTGTCCACAATGGCGACCCGATTTCCGTCGCGAGCGATAATAGATGCCAGGTTTGCTGTCGTGTTCGATTTGCCAGTTCCGCCCCGGTAAGAGTGGACAGAGATGATTTTGGACATGATCTGCGTATGAGGGTAAGAAACTGCGAGAACCCATTATGATGCAATTCTCGATGATGCAGGCGAGTTGTCTGTCATTCTTCCTTGCCCCCCAAATCCTCCTTGTCAGTTAAACTATCAATTTTTTCATCTTTTATGCTCTTTTGTGCGCCCCTGCGCTGCCGCATCTGTTTGGCTTTGGCTTGCAAATCGCTGAACTCGTCATCCGGTTTGGTTTCGGCTGAACTAGCACCGCCGCCCGCATCGATCGCACCCGTTTGAGAGCCGCTTTCCGATTCAGTCACGGGGGCGCGCTGCTTCTGCTGTTTGGCTTTTTCCTGCAACTGAGCTAGGTATTCGTCTGTCTGACTTTCGGCCTTGGGAAGCTCTGGGGTACTTGCAGTTATTTCTTGGGGTTCGGAAGGTACTTTTTCAGAGGTTTCTTGTTTGCTAATTCTCAGTTTATCTTTCTTTTGCTGCAATTCTTTAAAGAAATCAGATTCTGTGATTTCTGCGACTTGCTGTTCTTTTTTGGCTTGGTCTATTTCGATTTTGAAGACTTGTTTTACTCGATCGCTAATTGCTTTCCCGTATCCGGCTTTATTAAATCTCTCTGCTGATACAATGCTACCGCCAGTTAAGATTAATGCTAAGGCTGGCGCTGCCACAGGCACCCACCCTCCCAACAGAAAAATCCCAAAGCCGATGGCGCAACACCCGGACAGCAGTGCTCCGAATGTCACTGTCAATTTCGCTGGGTGAGCCATCCGCGATGCCAACGTTCCTCCCACAATTGACCATCCCGAAATCCACAGGATTTCTGCCCATTCCGGCCAAAACCATAACATCGGTCTGTTGTCTAAAACTGCACTCAAAATTTGGCTGACTACTTGTGCGTGTGCCACGATACCAGGCATGAATTGGTTGCTTTTCTGTCGCCCACTGTAAGGAGTATAAAAGAAATCTTTAACGGTTTCTGTGGTATAACCGATGAGCACTATTTTATCTTTAACTAAATTTGGGTCAACTTTCCCCTCTAAAACATCCGTAATTCTGACTTGGTTGGCAACTTGCCGCCTGGAACGATAGTTAATTAATATTTGATATCCCCTGACCTCGGTATTTGTGTATCCTCCGTCATTGCTTGCTAGTTGTTTTAATTGGGTTTTTCCCAGCCATAAAGATTGATCTGGTGCCATTTCGGGAGAAATTTTTTGCCCTTGCAGGTAGTGGAGTGCTATCTGGAGGTTGAATGAAGCTAAAACTTGAGAGTCGTCATTGCAAAGATGTTTGTCTACCGAGGATTTGCCCTCAATTGTCGGTGGTTTCATAAATAATAAAGCCTTGCGGAGTATGCCACCCGCATCGACTCCGAAATCTGCAAATCCCACCCGGTTTTCTGCCAGCCCCGGCGCAGGCGGAGAACCAGGATTGTCCGGGCTTCCGTCGGTAACTAAACATACCCCGATAATGCGATCGCTTTTTTGTAAAATTTTAGTTAATTCCTGGCGCCCGTCTCCTAAAGGTACGTCTCGCAGTACATCTAAACCGATGACTGCCGGCTGCATTTTTTCTAGTTTTTGTAATATTTCAGCTATTTTGCGATCGGATATCGGCCACTGTTTCAGTTTCTGAATGTCTGCTTCGGTAATCCCCACAACTAGCAAGCGCGAGTCTGGCTTTTCGTCGGGACGCCACCTCACCATTTGGTCATAAGCGCTTAATTCTATTGGTTCGAGTATTCCTAGCTGTCTGGCGCCCATCAAGGATAATGTTACTGCCGCGCTGGCAATTAATACAGACTTAGCCAATGCTAGTGATGGTTTATACATTTGACTCAATTGAGCCGCTGCCGATCGAATTTTGTTAGATATTTTACTCATTATCCCAGCATAAAAGTTTGACTCGTTTCTGGAACAGCAGTTGTTTCACATTGCCCGCCTGCTGGAGACTTCCTCCATCTTAGAACACTCGGAAACTCCGACCGCTTTGTTACAAAAATTTACAGTATGTGGCGAGCAAATGTATACAATGATACTTGCGATCTAGGCAACCTGATGTTTGCGACAGAGAATCGACTTGCCGCCCGAATTAATTAATGTTATTGATGATATGTCAAGGTTTAAATTGTGTATCTGCGCCCTCGACTAGCAACTCAAAAATATTTGTCGCCATCAGCGAATGCCTGTGTTTGCAATTATAGTGAAAGGTACAACAAAATGAAACGTTTTCTACATCGGGCTACACTTGCGGTCGCCGTATCTGCGATCGCAGCTACCCTACCCAGTTCACTTGCACCGATGCGCGCACAATCCCAGCCGCTTCTGCTGAGTCAAAATGTTAATTTCAAGCCTCCCAACGTAACAGCCCCCGCCAACCGACAAGGAGGCACACATCGCGGCAGCAAGCTTTGTCCAGCGGGTTTATCTATTACTCCTTTAGTGCCTCCAACTAATATCGGTTTAACCCTAACAGAGTCTCCCACAATTTTTGTCTATATTCCTAACACTTCACCCCAAATAGAGTTTACTTTGCTCAACGAAAAGGAGGAGAAAGTGGTCTACGAAAAAACCTTTAAAGTTGACAAATCCGGGATTGTTGGAGTTAGTATTCCTGCTAGCGTGGACAACAACAAATCCCTTGAAGTTGGCAAGCGATACGTATGGTCGTTTTCGATGGTTTGCGACCCCGAAGACCGATCGGCGGATGTAGTTGTTAAAGGGTTCGTGCAGCGAATTGAACCCGAGGCAACTCTCAAGAGTGATTTGGCAAATCCCGACCCGATGACCAGGCTCAACGTTTATGCTCAAAATGGGATTTGGTACGAAACTCTCGCTACTTTAGCCCAAATGCGGCGCCAGACACCAGGGGATGCGAGGCTGACAGCCAAGTGGACGCAATTGTTGCAGTCCCAAGGGCTGGAATCAGTTGCAGCTCAACCACT
The DNA here is from genome assembly GCF_036701875.1 of Microcoleus sp. MON1_C5. Lineage (NCBI taxonomy): Bacteria > Bacillati > Cyanobacteriota > Cyanophyceae > Oscillatoriales > Microcoleaceae > Microcoleus > Microcoleus sp. MON1_C5. Next base: position 64,504 of record NZ_JAUBRN010000026.1, read on the forward strand.
GGTTGGGCCTCTTTAAATCTCGATATTTCTTGAAGTTTGGTCGATCTTCCCATGGCGATGTGAAAATTGACCGATTTACTCGATCGCGCCCGGGGCTAAAACTCCGGGTTAACATTAGAGATGCGGTCTATAAATATTTATACAAGTTGGTGGAAAAATGAAACGTTTTATATATTTTACTGCACTGGCGATGACTGTATTGGCGATCGCCGTTACTCTCCCGAGTTTGCTTACACCGATGCAGGCTGTGCCTGCACCCATTCTGCTGAGTCAGAATGTTAATTTCAAACCTCCCGATGTAACAGCCCCCGACAACCGGCAAGGGGGGACGCATCGAGGCTGTCAGTTGCGGGAAGGTCTATCCATTACTCCCTTAATACCTGAAAGCAATATTGGTTTAACACTAACCGAATCGCCAACATTTTTTGTATATGTTTCTCAACCCGCAGCTCAAGTAGAGTTTGTTTTGCTAAATGAAGATGAATCCGAAGTAGTCTACGAAACTACTATCAAAAATGACAAAGCCGGAATTGTGGGAGTTAGCCTTTCTGAGAAAGGCAAGACAAAAAATATTGAGGTTGGTAAGCGATATGTGTGGTCGTTTGCACTAGCTTGCGATCCTCTGGAGCGTTCCGGAGATTATATTGTTAAAGGATGGATGCAGCGAATTGAACCGCAGGCAACTCTCAAGAGCGATTTGGCAAATCCCGACCCTATGGCTAAGGTGATTGCTTATGCTAAAAATGGGATTTGGTATGAAACTCTTGCTACTCTAGCCCAAATGCGGCGCCTCGCACCCGATGATTCGCGGCTGACGACCGAGTGGACGCAATTGTTGCAGTCCCAAGGACTAGAATCGATTGCCGCTCAACCGGTAGTTCAGTCTTTTTAATAACGACTGTTCACCAATCATTGCTGAGTTTTTGCATAGTCAATTCTTTAATTCTTCAATCCAGTGACCGAAAGCAGCCAGGGTACAAGCCCCCGTCTTTATCCTGGCACAACCACAAAATAGTATCCGATAACCAGTCCCAGGATTTATCCGTGAGGTCGCTTTCTTCAATTCTTCAATCCAAAATCCAAAATCTAAAATCTAAAATCGATTCACTGATGGCTAATAATTTTCCGACAATTCTAGCTCTTGATTTTGACGGTGTGATTTGTGACGGACTAATCGAATATTTCCAAACCGCTTGGCGTACCTACTGTCAAATCTGGAAACCAGTCGAAACAGTGCCAGATCCAGATTTAGCTTTGAGTTTTTACCGAGTGCGGCCCGCCATCGAAACAGGTTGGGAAATGCCGCTGCTGATCCGCGCACTACTGACAGGAATTTCCCCAGAGCAAATTTTGCTAGATTGGCCCAATATAGTACCGTATTTGTTGACCGAAAATAATTTAAAAGCGCAGTCGGTCGGTGCTATGTTAGACGGATTGCGCGATAATTGGATTGCTGAGGATTTAGCTGGGTGGCTGTCTTTGCACCGCTTTTATCCAGGGGTTGCCGATCGCTTGCACTCGTTGCAGGAGAGTTCGGTGAAAGTGGCGATCGTCACTACAAAGGAAGGCCGTTTTGTGCGGGAACTTTTGCAGCTAGCAGGCGTACAAATGCCGTCAGAGTTGATTTTTGGCAAGGAATACAACAAGCCTAAGCACCAAATTTTGCGGGAATTTTTGGCTGCGTCTGGCAAAGATTCGACTATTTGGTTTGTGGAAGATAGGTTAAAAACTTTGCTGTCGGTGAAGCAGCAGCCGGATTTATCTCAGGTAAGGTTATTTTTGGCTGATTGGGGTTACAATACTTTGCCAGAACGGGAATCTGTGGCTCAAAATCCACCAGTTCAATTGCTTTCTCTGTCGCAGTTTGCCGGAGATTTGGCCGATTGGCTGCCGCTCGAATGTTGATGTTAGATTTGTTTAGACTTGTGATGTTTTTTCGCTTTTCAAAGTCAAAAAAAATCCCAAAATTTTACATCTTTTTTGTTGACTTTTGCGGCGCAGACATGGTATTTTAATATAATCGGATGGTGGCAAAAATAATATTTTTGCCACCATCCGATTATAAGATAAATATAGCAGAAACTCCTCAAAAAAGCAAGGCTATCGAAAAAAAAAAATGTTTTTTTTCATAGACTATTGCAGGTAATCTTGACCTCAAAAACCAGGTTATTTTACTATTTATGGGGGCGCACACGAAGTGTTTTAGTCGCTCAAACCGCCTGTCTGACAAAAAAACAAGCTTCGGAACCAAAAAATTGAAAAGTGTTTTGATAATTTCTCAGCTTGAAAGTTTTCTAATATTGAGACTTAAAACCCATGCTCGATTTAACTAAAGCAGCCAAGGCAATGCAGGGAATGAGCCAACATTTGAATGTGGAAGCTCAGGCCGCTCGCCAGCGTTTGGAAGTGGCTCAGAATTTGCTGGTAAAGGCTGCAGCGGAACAGGAAAAATTGGTGGAATTGCAAGAGAATTGGCGCGATCGCACTTTATTCAATGCTGCCACGCCGATCGAGCCATTGTCCGATCGCACCTACATCACCGCACCCCCCGCCGCCCACACAGTCTTTGCCACAGACGGATCGCAAATTTCCCCCAACCATCACGAAATAGCCTACTGCTACCTGCTAAACGTCGGCACAGTCATGCTGCACTACGGACAAAGCCGCCACCCAGTTTTAGACAGCGTACCCGAAGTTTTCTACAAACCCGAAGACTTGTACGGTTCGCGGCAGTGGGGAATTAGAACCGAAGAATGGATGGGATACCGGCGAGCAGTTTCCGAAGCAATTGCCTTAGCAGAAATGGGCTGCAATTGGGCAAAAGTTAACGACAATAAATTGCCCGCGCCAGCTTTAGCAATGGTAGACGGTTCCCTGATTTATTGGTTTTTGGAACAGTTACCCAGCGAAGCGCGCGATCAAATTTTGCTGCCAATTTTAGAAGCTTGGGACAAGTTGCGTTTAGCAGGAATTCCGCTGTTAGGATACTTAAGCGCTTCTCGCAGCAGCGAAAGCTTATCTTTTTTGCGGTTTGAAGCTTGCACCCACGAAGTACCAGACTGCATGACAAATTGTCCGAACGTCGGATTTGCCGCCACAATTTCTTTCGCCGAAAAAGCACCTTGTCAAGAATTTGAACCTTTGCGGGATGCCATATTGTGGGCAACAATCCTGTCACCGGGACAAAGAAGTCCTTTGTGGAAATCTCAAGCTCGAATTTTAGATTTGTACGGTCTTAATTCCGTCTATTTCTGTTACGTTCACGTTGGCACAGAAATTGCTAGAATAGAAGTGCCGGAATGGGTAGCACAAGATACAGCACAGCTAGATTTAGCATTAGGAATGATGCTGGCTCAAGTACACAAAGGCGGCGGGTATCCGGTGACGCTAGCAGAAGCTCACAATCAAGCGGTAGTCACGGGGGGCGATCGAAGTCGCTTTTTCGCTTTGTTAGAGCAGCAAATGATTAAAGCCGGCTTAAAAAATGTCGGAATTTCTTATAAGGAAACACGGAAGCGCGGCAGTATTGCTTAAAGTAATAAGTAGAGTAGTCCTTGACGTAGAAACCTGGTGTTTACGGAAATACTGCATCCCGGCCTTTAACACAGATAAAAAACCCGGTTTCTCTGGTATTGATACGTAATTTATGTAGACTTTAAATAGAGTTAAAAATGTTATATGCCAATAGAACTAATTATCTTAATTGCTTCGTTACTTGTATCTTGGCTAGTCTTTAATTGGGCGTTTAAAGTGTTGAAAGCCAGCATCGGGACAGCAATTGGTTTAGCAGCAATTGTGCTGACAATGCAGTTATTGTTTGGCATCGGCCCAAATCAGCTTTTCCAACATATAATTCACTTGCCGGAAACCCTGGGGAAAATGATTTCGGGCAAGTGAGCCAATTTTGGATTTTTGATTATTTTAAATACCCGACTTCTTCTAGAAGCCAGGTATCTGGGGATTCCGAAAAGTTTTCGTCTTTCTCCTTCCTTCAGATATTAACTTCCCAGCATTTGCAACTTGTACAAACTGGCATACAACCCTTCTAGCTGCAACAACTCTTCGTGGCTGCCAGATTCTACTAACTGCCCGCGTTTGAGCACTAAAATGCGATCGACATTTCGGATAGTCGAGAGCCTGTGGGCAATAATTATCGCCGTTCTGTCAGCCATCAAACGCTCTAGAGCTTCTTGAATTAAAGCTTCCGTCCCCACATCCAAACTAGCAGTTGCCTCGTCTAGAACTAAGATACTGGGATTGCGAATAGCGGCGCGAGCAAACGCTAATAATTGCTTTTGTCCCCCCGAAAGATTGGTTCCCCGTTCCCGCAATTGCGTATCATAACCTTGAGGCAACTGTTCGATTAACCGGGCAACATTTGTCTTTTCTGCTGCTGCTTGAATTTCCTCAATCGAGTAACTTTCTCCCAGGCTGATATTGCTCTTCACGTCACCAGCAAATAGAAAGCCATCTTGGATAATTACGCCTATGTGCCTGCGTAACTCTGCTTGAGGCAAATCTCGAATATCGACATGATTAACCAGAATCCGTCCTCGGCTAGGTTCGTAAAGGCGACACAGGAGACGGATAATCGAACTTTTGCCTGCACCGGTGGGGCCAACTAATGCTACTTTTTCGCCGGATTTGATGGTGAAATTGAGGTTTTGCAGGACATATTCGTCTTGTTTGTAAGCAAACCACACGTTGTCAAATTGGATTTCTCCCGATTCAGAATTCTGCGATTTGGCATTTTCTCCTCCCCGAAGCTTCGGGGGGTTGGGGGGTAATTGGGGATTGTTAGACAATAAACGATATTCTGAACTTGCTCCATTTTGATGATTATCTGCCAATTCTCGATCGAACGGAGACAAGTTGTAAGCCGTTGCCTCTGGATGTCCAGTTATTAACAACGGTGAATAAGCTTCCCTTCTTCCTTCTTCCCTCTTCCCTCTTCCTTCTTCCCTCTTCCCTCTTCCTTCTTCCTTCTTAGCGCTGGTTGGATCTTTAATTTCGATCGGTTCGTTGAGAATATCGCTAATCCGTTCGACGGCGGTAAATCCTGCTTGAATGGCGGTAAATTTCTCTGCAAATTGTCGCAGCGGATCGAAGAGACGCTGAGCAAATAAAATGAATGCAGACAGAGTACCGAAGTTAAGATTACCGGCTAAAACCCTTTGACCACCCATCCACAAAACGGCTCCAATCGCTACTAAAGCAATCCATTCTAATGTCGCAGATACGGCTGAGTCGTAAAATATAGTTTTGTCAACTGCTTTAATGTAGCGTTTATTGGTGACGCGAAACAATTCTGAGTTGAATCTTTCGCGGCGGAATAGCTGCACTACGCCAATACCAGTTAGGTTTTCTTGCAGTTGTGCGTTGAGATCGGACAGTTCTTCTCGCGTATTGTAATTTGCTATGCGATATTGGTACTGGAAATAAACTATGACTGCGGTAATTGGTATCATCATCAGCACCAACATTAAAGCTAGTTGCCACTGCATGGTAAACATGAAAATGGCAATTACTAAAATTGAAAATAAATCGCTGACAATGCCGATCGCTCCTGAAGAGAAAACCTCTCCCAAAGCTTCTACATCGCTGGTGAGGCGAGTCATTAATTTACCGACAGGAGTGCGATCGAAAAATCTCACTGCGAGCGATGTGACGTGGGCGAACAAATCATTTCTAATATCTGTAGTAATTATTTGCCCTACTTTCGTGACTAAATAGCCTTGAAGTGATTGCAGTGCTAATCTAAGTGTTATAGTTAGCATCAGCAAAATAGCCAAAATATTCAATGCAGCAGATAGCGACAATCCTCGCAAGAATTCGTAGGTAGGTTCCGAGCGAATTACCGAAATTGCCTGTCCGATGAGAATGGGTTGAATTGCTCCTGAGACTGCTAGCGGTACTAATAGTGCGATCGAAATAATCAGCAAGCGTTTGCTGCGGGTTGCATAAGATGCCAACCTCAGAAATAACCGCCAGTCTGTTTCCTGGCCGGATTTGTTTTTGCTGTCTGCTACTGGTGAGGAAATTGTCATCCGATTTTAGATTTTAGATTTTAGATTTTAGATTGCAAAAGCTATTATGCTGCTAACTTCGGCGGCTTTTGCTGAGGATATCGAGCTTTTTTTCGCTGCGCGGCTTGTAGGGCGGGCTGGCGAGATCAGTTCGCTCAGCTTTGAGCAAAAAAGCTGTACAATATATCCAGCTAACAATTGTAGCAAATAGAGTCAGTTAAATTAGGAAATCTTCTACAGAGCCAGCAAATTATCGAACCCGACAGCACTCAGTCGCCCATATTTATTACAACACCGGATACCCGCTCCTTGCCACTTTATGCCTTTAGACATAGAGTTCGCCACTGGTTTTATTTGCTAGTCAAATGCTGGGTTTTCAAAATGCACTTCACTGCCTTGAAGAAATTGATTTTACATTTCACCGTTGCGCCAAGGAAAGTGTATTAGACTTTTTACTGATAAATTATGCAAGAGATAGAGACAGCCCGATTGTATCTGAGACAATTTACGCCCGACGACTTAGATGAGCTGTACCGCATCTACAGCGATTCAGAAGTGATGAAGTATCTGAGCGAAGGCGTCAGAAATAGAGAAGAAACAGCAGCAGACTTATTTCAGATAATTGCTGATTGGGAAAAACACGCTTTCGGTTTGTGGGCTGTTGTCAATAAACAAAACAACCAGTTAATCGGCGACGGGGGGCTTCGATTTTTAAGCAAAACACCTGAAGTAGAAGTCGGTTACGTGTTAGCAAAAGCGTATTGGGGGAAAGGTTTAGCATCGGAAGTTGCAGCGGCCAGCATCAAGTACGGATTTGAAGTATTGAATTTAGAAAAAATTATCGCAGTTGCAGATGCCGAAAACATCGCCTCGCGGCGGGTAATGGAAAAAAGGGGGATGAAATACCAGTATAACTTTGACGCTCCCGATCGCGATCGAGTATATTATTCGATCGCAAGACTCTCATATTTTATTTGGAAGGAAACCCAACCAAAATGTTTGTAGCAAGACTTATCAAAACTGGTATCATAATCTAGTGGTAAAAATTATATTAATCATGCAAGAGATAGAGACAGCCCGATTGTATCTGAGACAATTTACGCCAGACGACTTAGACGATCTGTACCGCATCTACAGCGATCCGGAAATAATGAAATACCTCTCAGGAGTTAGAACTAGAGAAGCAACAGAAATCGCTATTTATACCATGCTCAAACGTTGGGAAGAAAACAACTTCGGGATGTGGGCTGTAGTACATAAAATAGACGGTAAAATGATTGGTCGCTGCGGACTATGTTTTCTGGATGGGACATCGGAAGTTGAGCTGGGCTATGCGCTAGACAAAGTTTATTGGAATCAAGGATTGGCGACAGAAGCATCTTTGGCTAGTCTAAATTATGGATTTGAAATATTAAAGTTAGACAGAATAGTTGCGATCGCCCGCCCAGAAAATATCGCCTCTCAGCGGGTGATACAAAAAGTTGGCATGAAATATGAAAAAAATGCTCATTATTACGAAACTGATGTAGTATATTATTCTATTTCGCGACAAAGTTACCAGTCCAAAGTATCTTCGTAGGGTGTGCATTGCACACCTTACTACTTTTAAATTACTCACATTGCAATTTGTCATTATTGCTTGATGACAACTACGAAGTCCTTTGCAATTGCTTGTTAACTTTTTGAATTTTTTTAGCAAAATACTCTTGTCTGTGTCCCAATCTTTTAGCCACGTCCAACCCTTTTTGATAGGATTCCAAAGCTTTATCGTAAGCCTTCATCTCTTGATAAACTTGACCGATATTGTCGTAAGTGTTCATCAATCCATAGAAATTGTCAGCCCGCTCTTCTAACAGCAACTGCATTTGATAAATCCGCAAAGTCTGCTCCCACTGTTTTTGCGCTCGGTAAAGCAATGCTAATTTATCCAAAGCTTCGCTAGCTTGGGCATACTGTTGAATGGGGACGGCTAAATTGTATGCTTCCTGATAGTATTGAGCTGCTAAATTGATTTGGCCTATGGTTTGATAATCGCTGGCGATCGCAATTTTGATCGGTGGTATAGCACTCGGGTTTTGTAAGTTAAGATACACCGATGCTAGTTTTTCCCTAGCTGCGATCGCCTTTAGGGGTTGTTTCGACTGCTGATAAACGTAGGCCAACTGTCTGAGAGTATCTACCTCAGTTGGAGGAGTTACAGGTTGCGGCGGCGCGCCGTTTCCCGCAACTACAGCAGAAGTTGGCACAGCAGAATTAGCAGCAAATAAAGCGCGGTTTTCCTGAATTAAAGTTGCCAATTCCTCATAGACGGGAGCAGCTTTATCGTAACTCAACCAATTGATGTGAATGAGCCCGATCGCCTTCAAAATCTGACCTTGAGCCAATATATCTTCGTTTTGGCGCGCATTTTCGAGAATTTCTTGGTAAACTTCTACAGTCGGGCCTTTAGCGCGCACCTGCTGAAAAGCCGCAGCGAAGGCGGGGAGCAACTCAGTATTAAGTGGTACTTGGGATTTGACTTCTTTTTGAATTGCTTGCAACCGTTTGGTAATAAGCTGTAGTTCGAGGTTTTTACCGTTACTCCAAGCAACACTTCCCACCCGACTCAAAGCAGCAATTTCCGCCGCAGGCCCCAGATACCTACGCAGCCGCAATTCTCGGAACCAAATTTCAAAAGCACCCGCCCCATCTCCAGCTTGCTGTTTAGCCGCTGCTTCTAAGTTTAACTGCTCCAAAGCCGCTGTCAGTTCGTCCCGCTGAGTGCTGCTCAAAGATTCGTTAGCGGGAGCTAGGGGATCGGGTGTGGTAATTTCTAGAGGATTAGGGGAAAATTGATCGAGGCCTGGCGGATTAGTTTGGGCGCTAGCAATAGAACCAGCACACAGCCACAAGAAAAGCAAGCACCCAATTGGCACAGAACTTCTCATTCTCAAAATTTGGTTGCCGCGATTCGGCATCTCTTCTGGAAACATCAAGTTTTGCATATCTACAAAACGGTATAAATTATGTCACAAAGATGGCACAAAAGCAAACTGTTCAACAAGAGCAACAAAATAAAAATTACCGCACTGAGCAATTATTGGGATTTAAAGACGCTGGGCGATCCTCTTCGAGGGCTTCGCCAACGTATTTTACGCTTATTCAGTCTCGCCCTAATTCTCTTAACTGTTTGCACAGCTTGCGCCCCCCCTTCCGCAGTTGCTAGAGACCGCTCTTTTCCAGAAATGTCCCTAGAATTTTTGGGCGAGTACCAATTGCCAAAAATGAATTTTGAAGGAGCACCAGTCGGCGGTTTGTCAGGAATTACCTACGACCCCAAAGGTATTAGCGCAGTCAATTCCAAAGCTTATCGCTTTTACGCTCTTTCCGACGACCCCAGCGAAAACGGAGAAGCGAGATTTTACAGTCTCAGACTCGACCTCACTTCAAGCGATCCAGCAAATATTCGCCTCAAAAAAGTTGCCGTTGAAGGCGTTACCTCCCTCAAAAAAGCAGACGGTGAAACCTTCTCTTGGGGTTCCATCAATCCCGAAGGCATCGCCCTTTCTCCCCGCAATTCAGTATTTGTCGCCAACGAAGGCGTTACTCATGTTGGCATCCCTCCTTTTCTCGGAGAATTCGACATTAAAACAGGGCAAATGCGGGGAAAATTGCCGCTTCCAAAGCGCTATATTCCCGATGCGAGCGATGAAAAACAGCAGCAAGGAGTGGTGGACAATTTAGGTTTTGAATCTTTAACCATCGACCCAGAAACCTTTAGTCCGGGCGGTCTCGATCCGTTTCGTTTGTTCGCAGCTACGGAAGCGCCCTTAATGCAAGATTTAGACCCCGAACAGGCAAGCAAACTCCGTCTTTTACATTATATTATCGTCGATAAAACACCGCAATTAGTCTCAGAAAATCTTTACACTCTCGACCAAGTTCCCATGACTATTTTGAACGGTTTAACAGACTTAGTAACTGTCGGTGGCGGTCAGATTCTGAGTTTAGAACGTTCTTTTGGGCTGTCTGGATACAGCGCTAGGATTTATCAAGTAGCGCTTGGGGCGGCTACAGATACTTCGAGAATCCAAAGTTTTAAAGGGCCAGTGACAATGGTCGAACCTGTTAAGAAAAAGTTGTTGCTAGACTTAAGCGAACTCGGGATTCCCCTGTACAATTTAGAGGGAATGACCCTCGGGCCGCAGTTGCCAGATGGCAGCAAAAGTGTAGTTTTGGTCAGTGACGACAATTTTGATGAAGCGCAGAAAACTCAGTTTCTTTTATTTAGCTTGAAGGGTCAAGGTTAGGTCATAAGGGCGGGCTAGAAGCCCACCCCACCCCACAAAAATATTTATTGTTTGTGAAACAGGCAGGAAAGCCTATTGAGGAAAACCGTACCATAAAATTCACTCTTTGTGGAACAGGCATCTTGCCTGTTCATAAAAAAGTTAAATCAAATTTCTCCAACTATAAAACCCCCTAATCATGCCAAATCGTAACACTTTGCACCTGCCCGAAATCGAACTTTCATACCTAGAATGGAAGCCAGAAACAGGGAAAACCAAAGTCCCGCGTTTGCTGCTGTTACACGGTTTAGCAGATAGTGCGTGTGTCTGGAGTAGCTTGGGCAATTATTTCTCCAACCGCTATCATATTGTAGCGCCAGATATGCGCGGTCACGGAGAGAGTAGCAAACCGAAAACAGACTATACTTTTGAAAGTGCGATCGCAGATTTAGAAGCTTTGATGGCACATCTCAACTGGCCCGACGCCCACATTTTAGGACATTCTTGGACGGGCAAACTAGCAGCGATTTGGGCGAGGCAAAATCCCGATCGCTTTTGCAGTATGATTTTAGTAGACCCCATCTTCATCACCAAAATGCCCGCCGCGATGAAACTCACCCTGCCAATTGTTTACCGAAAATTAGACTGTCTCAAATGTGTGGGCCCGTTTGCGACTCTAGCCCAAGCAGAAGCAGCAGCAAAACAATCGGGAGAATACGCAGATTGGAGTGACGTGCAGCAAATGGTATTCCAACAGCAAATCGAACAAAAATCTGACGGAACTTGGGGCAGTAAATTTGCGATTGCAGCCAGAAATCAGATATTTGCAGAAGTGATGAAAGTTGCGGGTTTAACTGAAAATATTGAGATACCGACTTTGTTTGTACAGCCGGCAAAAGGCGTAAATCGCATGGCTTGGCAAATGCAGCCATACAAGAGATACTTGAAAAATCTTACCGTTGCAAAAGTACCGGGGAATCACTGGTCTTTTTTGACTGAACCGGAAACTTTTAATCAAACTGTGGCAGATTTTTTAGAGGGCACAAGGCAGTGAATTTAGAAATTATTGCACATCGGGGATTTTCGGCGATCGCCCCCGAGAATACTTTAGCAGCTTTTGAACTGGCGATCGCCCGTGGCGCTCATTCGATCGAATTTGACATCCAGCTATCCGCCGACAACGTACCAGTGATTTTTCACGACGCAACATTAGATAGAATCACTGGAGTTTCTGGCAAAGTTAGGGAAAACACTCTGTCTGAATTGCAAACACTTAATGCGGGAAAATGGTTTAGCGATGAATTTTTACAACAAAAAATTCCTACCTTAAAAGAATCATTAACCATACTCAAAAATGTTGACAAATTTCTTTACTTTGATGTCAAACCTCATTGCGAGTGGTCTGACGCAGATGTCGCGGCTTTTGTCAATACTTTGAAGGGCGAAGAAATCCAACACAAATGCGTTATTACCTCTTTTAACGATAAATTTCTGGAACAAGTGCGGCGGCTATCTGGCGATTTGGCGATCGGACACATTGTTGCTAATCTAGAAGCATACAACACTCAATTTGCTCAAGCTGTGGCGCATCAGGATAATTTGATTAGCAGTCTGTATCGCGTGTTGCTGGAAAACCCCGCACTAATTCAAGAAAGCCGGAGTCAGGGAGTTGACATTGTGGCCTGGACGGTGGACGATCGAGCGGATATGCACAAGTTACTTGATTTGGGTATAACGCGGATAGTCACTAATTGTTTGATATAATTTGTTTAACTTGATATCTTGCACCATTATCAAGAACGGGCAAGATGCCCGTTCCACAAAACTCAATTAATAGATGAATTATTTTCGCAAAAGCATCCACGAAATGTCTGGCTATGTGCCGGGAGAACAGCCTCCACGAGGCACAAAAATTATTAAACTAAATTCTAATGAAAATCCCTATCCGCCTTCTCCCAAAGCCTTAAAAGTGCTTCAGCAAATAGACGGAGAAATGCTGCGGCGCTATCCAGATCCAACTGGGAAAAGTTTCCGCATTGCTGCTAGTAAAGTTTTTGGAGTTGCTGACGATTGGATTGTTGTAGGTAACGGCAGCGACGATTTATTAAACTTGATAGTTCGGGCTGTTGGCGAATCTGGCAAACAGATTGTTTGTCCCGCGCCAACCTATGTATTGTACCGCACTTTGGCCGAGATTCAAGATGCAGAATTTGTGGAAGTTCCTTATCCCGACGACTACAAGTTACCAGTCGATTTGCTAATAGCAGCCCAGGGGGCAGTGACATTTGTAGCTTCGCCAAACAGTCCATCGGGAACAGCCATATCTGTTGCAGATTTGGAGAAACTGGCTAAAGAGTTATCGGGCATTCTTGTGATCGACGAAGCTTATGTAGATTTCGCCGAAGAAAATGCTTTGAACTTGACAAAAAAGTACAGTAATGTTATAGTTTTGAGGACGCTTTCAAAAGGTTATTCCCTAGCAGGATTGAGGCTGGGTTTTGCCATAGCAAATCCGGTGCTGCTGGCAGAATTAAATAAAATCAAAGACAGCTATAATGTGGATGCTTTAGCCTATGCAGTGGCGACGGGTGCGATCGCAGATCAAGACCACAAAATAGCCAACGCCGAAAAGATTAAGGCCTCGCGAGCAAAACTAGCCGTTAGCTTCAAGGAATTAGGCTTTGACGTTTGGCCCTCGCAAACCAACTTTTTGTTAGTTAGGCCACCAAACGGCGATGCAGAAAGAATTTATCACACACTGAAAGTACGGGGAATATTGATTCGCTACTTCAACCAGCCACGATTAGAAGACAAATTGCGGATTAGTGTAGGTACAGAGGAACAAAATCACATATTAGTTAAAACTTTGAAAGAAATTCTATAAATAACGATCGCACTAAAATGAGTTTCTAGTGATGACTTTAGTCCTCTGATTTTTATGAGGACTTGCATTCCTGACTACACACAGCTTCCTTACGGATAATTATTAGGATTGTCAATCGCCAACCCTTCTGAATGAGCAATATTCAGCAATCGATTGTCCGCCGAAACAAAAACCAGTTGAGTATCTGGCAGGGAAACGAGAGTAGATTGAACGCGCAAAGCTGACGCTAATTGCACAGAATCATAAGCCCGCAGCGGGTTTTGCATCACCAGTGCGCCCGCTATTTCTATCAAAGTGCGATCGACTTCAAGAACTTCATACTGGTTGTCAAAATCCGTACGAAAATCTCCCATAAGTTGGTCAACCTCATCGACAGATAGAGTACCCTCTCGTTGACGGCGTGAAAAAGCGCTGCATACCTCCACCCAAGTAATCTGAGAAATCGCGAGAAAGTTACCTGCTGCAGGAACAGTAATGGATTGAATCCAATTACTTCCCAATTCAGGCACATACCGTTTAACCAAAGCGCTGGTGTCTAAGAAATAGGCATTTACCACGGGCCCCGATCCTCAATAACGATTTCAGAAAGAGGTTTCCCCACTCTTCCCTTGAGTTTTTCAAACAGTTCGCGCCGCTTTTGTTCTGCGGCTGCATCTAGCTTAAACTGTTTTGTTGGCAAACCCATCAATTTTCGTACATCCATCAACTTAATCGCCTTTTCGCGATCGCCCTGGACTTCTTCCTGCGAAACTTCCGGTACAATTGTGATTTGCACAGTTTCCCCATCATTCAATGACAAAGGACTCAAGGGACGAAAAACCCCGTTTTCGTAGATAGCAGTAATAGTTTCTGGCATAATTAGCCTCTTAATTAAATGCTTTGACTTATTGTACTTCTTTTAATTACTTCGTTGCCACAACAGCCAAATTCCAAGCCAAGCGCTTCATCAAAGGCAACTTTTTCAAAAACCCATCCCACCCTTCCAAGCGAGAGTATTCGGGTTTCAATCTCTCTTGTTCAATGATAATCTTTTTCCAATAACGCTCCTCATTGGGATGCACCTTTTCTATTAAATAAAAGCGCAAAAAAATCCAAAGCGATGTCAGCCAAAAGGTATCATAAGCCGTCTCGGAAAACAAAGACTTGACAAAATTCACAATATTAATATCCAAAGGACTTTCATCCTCCGTCCGCACCTCAGTCGCCATTCTACGGTAAACATTAATCACCGGATTGTGCTTCATCGGGTCCCAAAAACAAGCTTTACCCCCAGGCTTTAGCACGCGGTGCATTTCGCGAATTGCCTTTTCAGGTTCCGGCAAATGGTGCAGCAAATTAGAAGCATAAACAATATCAAAACTATTGTCCGGGAAATCCAGCGCCATTGCATTCACCGTGCAGCCGTCTATTTTGACGCCGTTTTTCTCAGCCAATTTCAGAGCAACTTCTACCATGCCCTGAGAATAGTCCGCAGCCACACAATTTGCACCTTTTTTAGCAAAATAAACGCTATTTTCTCCCGCGCCGCAGCCTAAATCTAAGAGGCGTTTGCCTGTAAGATCGCCCATCTGTTTGAGAATAAATCTATTTTCTGGGGCGGTGCAAGCTTCAAAGTAATCATTGACTCGAATGCCGTCAATATCGATCGTAGATGCCCAAGCATCGTGGAATTGCCGCTCTTTTTTTAAAGTTTCGTCTTGCATTTTTCAAGAGTTGGTTATTGGTAAAAAAAATTAATTTTAAACCGCAGATGAACCCGGATTAAGGCAGATTAATTGAGATTTATCTGCTTCGATCTGGGTTCGTCTGCGGTTTGTTTCAAGAAAAATGGCTGACAATAAATTTATCAGCGCTGTGCTTCTGCAACAACTTGATTTTCGATCGGAGTTGGCTGTTCGGAGGATTTTTCCGCGCTATGCTGCAATGCCTGATACAGGCGATTTAAAGCGCTGATGTATGCTTCTGCAGACGCTACGATAATGTCGGTATTTGCTGAGTGACCGGAAAATACTTTGCCTTCATGGCGCAAGCGAATTGTTACTTCGCCGATCGCATCTATGCCCGCCGTTACCGATTGTACAGAAAACTCGATCAACTCGTTGGGTACGTTTACCACCCGGTTAATTGCCCTGTAAATCGCATCCACAGGCCCGGTGCCGATCGCAGCATCGGTCAATTCTTCGCCCGCCGGATTCCGCACCGTGACGGTTGCTGTCGGGCGAGATTTGTCGCCGCAGGAAACTTGCACCAATTCTAAGCGGAAAAGTTCCGGTGCTTGGTGCACTTCGTTATTGGCGATCGCCTCTAAATCCCAATCAGTAATCTCTTTTTTCTTGTCCGCTAAATCTTTGAACTTGACAAAAGCCTTATTTAGCTCATCGTCGGCCAT
The DNA here is from genome assembly GCF_036701875.1 of Microcoleus sp. MON1_C5. Taxonomy (NCBI): domain Bacteria; kingdom Bacillati; phylum Cyanobacteriota; class Cyanophyceae; order Oscillatoriales; family Microcoleaceae; genus Microcoleus; species Microcoleus sp. MON1_C5. The sequence continues at coordinate 80,071 of NZ_JAUBRN010000026.1, forward strand.
TTCAAAACCCAACTCTTTCAAGCGAGTGTGAAATGCGTGGCGCCCCGACAATTTGCCCAAGACGATTTGATTTTCTGTCAAGCCGATCGACTCGGCATCCATAATCTCGTATGTCAGCTTATTTTTCAGCACTCCGTCTTGGTGAATTCCCGATTCGTGAGCGAAAGCATTTGCCCCGACAATCGCCTTATTTGGCTGCACCAACATCCCCGTCAAATTGGAAACCAAGCGCGAAGTTTTGTAAATTTGGCGGGAGTCAATATTTGTCAGCGGTTCCTCAGAATCCGCAGGCCGGCCCAAGAACGGATTATAATATTGACGCCGCACGTAAAGCGCCATTACCAACTCTTCCAGAGCTGCATTTCCCGCCCGTTCGCCAATCCCGTTAATCGTGCATTCTAACTGTCTGGCGCCATTTTTTACGGCTTCCAAAAAGTTAGCAACAGCCAATCCTAAGTCATTGTGACCGTGAACCGAAATAATCGCGCGATCGATATTCGGCACATTTTCCTTAATTCCCCGAATCAAAGCCCCAAATTCGCTCGGAGTAGTGTAGCCGACAGTATCGGGAATATTAACAGTTGTCGCACCCGCTGCGATCGCCCGTTCTAGAACCTGATACAAAAACTCCGGTTCCGATCGACAAGCATCTTCCGGCGAAAACTCCACATCATCCACAAAAGACTTAGCGTAAGCCACCATTTCCGGCACAATTTCCAGAACCTCAGCCCGCGTCTTTTTCAGCTTATACTCCAAGTGAATATCAGACGTAGCCAGAAACGTATGAATTCGCGAATTTACTGCTGGTTTCAGAGCTTCTGCTGCTGTTTTAATATCCTGCTTTCTCGCCCGTGCTAAACCGCAAATTGTCGGCCCATCTTCCGTGCCAACCGATCGGGCTATTTTTTGGACTGCCTCAAAATCTCCCGTGCTGGTGAAAGGGAAACCCGCTTCAATCACATCCACGCCCAATCTCGCTAACTGGCGAGCGATCGTCAGCTTTTCATCAACATTCAGAGATGCACCCGGAGATTGTTCTCCGTCGCGCAAAGTCGTATCGAAAATAATAATCCGGTCTTGACTTGGTTGAGTTTTCATAGCTCTAAAAAGTGTTTTCCTGATTTTTACTTGTCCGTTTTTCTGGATTTTAGCCTCCAGTCACCAGTCCCCTGTCTCGCGCCAATAACGAATAATTAATAACCCCTAACCCATAACTACTGACTAATGACTGCTGACTAATGACTAATGACTAATAACTAATGACTAATGACTAATAACTACTGACTAATAATCCATCTTCTCGATATGTTCCCTAATTTCATTTAGGTCTATATACCTATCTGTAGCATTTCTTAACTCTCTTGCAATCATTCCTTCGGTTGATACCACAGTAATATGAGTATTTTTCGAGCGGAGCAGCTCGATCGCCCGCTCAAAATCCCCATCCCCGCTAAACAGCACAACTTGGTCGTATTGATCCACGGTATTAAACATATCAACCACAATTTCTATGTCTAAATTAGCCTTTTGAGAATATCTGCCCGAAGCATCGTCGTAATATTCCTTAAGAATTTTAGTGCGAACCGTGTAACCTAGACTGATCAAAGCATCTCGAAATCCCCTTTGATCTTGGGGGTCTTTCAGGCCCGTATACCAGAAAGCATTGATCAAGATGACATTCGGCTGCGAAGTTTTGAAATATTCGAGCACCCTGCGAGGATCAAAAAACCAGCCGTTCTTTTGTTGAGCGTAGAACATATTGTTCCCGTCCACAAAAATAGAAAGGCGGTTCATTAAGTTTGTCATAGAAACTTAGACCTAATAATTGTAGAAAGAAGTTAATCTAAATATCACATTTTAGCAACATGGAGCTAACTGAGGCAATAGATTAAACTTCAGAAAACTCCATCTCCCCAGTATTTCATATTTTCGGCTCTACCGCCAGAGGGTTCTTTTAAGCCTGCTTGCCTTTGAGCGAGGGGCCCTCACAAACTATATGCCTAGTAACTCAATACCGGCTGCCGTGTCAAGGTTAATGGCGCCTTCAAACTACCGCCGTACCGCCCTACCGCCAAGCAGGGATACCGAAGCGCATAGCAGTAGATTTTGCTCCCCTGATTTCATAGCGCAGACTACCTCCGCTCAAGCCTTTTTGCTTTCAAGAGCCCAGCGAGCTAACTCTGTCCGGTTGTGCAGACCTGTTTTGCCCAGCATATTGCTGACGTGGCTTTCGATAGTCCGCTGGCTGACATTCATCACGTCTGCGATCTGGCGGTTTGCCATACCCTGCGCTAGCAACTGTACCACCTTTAACTCAGTGGGAGTCAATTCGACATTGCGGCGCGCCTTAATTTTTGGGCCACTCTCCATACCGGGATTTGAGTGGCGAATCAAGCGCGATGCTGCTTTCAGAGAAGATTCTACTTGGGCTACCAGTTCTTCTGGTTCAAAAGGCTTGACTATATAAACGTCAGCCCCAGTGCTCAAGCCTTTTACTCGGTCTGAACTTTGACCTTTTGCGGACAAGAAAAGAACCGGAATCCAGCTAGTGCGAGGGTCTTCTCTGATGTGTTTGACTAAAGTGTAGCCGTCCATTTCCGGCATCATCACGTCGCAGATAATCAAGTCGGGAACTTCTTGTTCTAGTTTTTCCAGAGCGTCTCTGCCGTTTTCTGCTGTAATGACGTTGTAACCCCGAAACTCCAAGTAGTCCTTGACGAGCAAGATCAAGTTGGGGTCGTCGTCAACCAGCATCAGCCGTTTTTGCTCTCCTGAATTATTGTCCTTTGTCATGTTTATTCCCGCTAAAGTATCCCGCACGCTTCCTTGTTTTCACTTCTGTTTTTTCCGTCAGTCCCCCGCCACCAGGCTGGGAGTGGAGGACGACGGTCGGCTGAAGCGATGGCGGTGAGGGAAAGCGGGGCGGGTATTACCGCTTTCCAACCTATAATTGAGGGCTGTTCGTGAGTGTCTTACGACCTGGAATGCAGCCCAAACCTGTAATTCACGATCGCCCTATCAAGATCAGCCCTGATTGATTGGAGACTCCCTAACAGAGCCCATGTTAAATATTTAATCTCGATCGGTTCAATTTCAGGTTAATGCCCCGGTTTTAAATGATACTTCTGATATAGAGAAATTTAAGCAGACTCCCTACTTACGTATTTAACTGTTTCTAGTGTAGTTTGGCAACCTGCTTAGTGTCTGCCACTGAGAAATTTTTGCACAAAATTTCACAGTTCCTCCGATCGATTTTTTTTACTGTACCTTTTGAGAAACACAAGGAACACGGGAAGCTGCACGAAGACAATCACCTACCTACAGTTTTATTGAACTGTAGCAGGTGCGATCGCCCGGACGCCAAACTGTCTCAAATTCTCACCCTTAACCTTAAATTTAACACTTTACCTATAACCCTGTACTTTAAACAGCGCTACACTTAAATGTTTGGCTCCGCCTCACGAGGCACAGGCAAAGGATGAGTCAAGAAAGCGTATTCTTGAACTACCTTTGAGTTTAGGAGATGTTCCTGAATAATTCTCTCAATGACGGGTGGAGTAACGTCGCGATACCACACTCCGTCTGGATAGACTACCATAATCGGGCCAGACGCGCACACTCGCAGGCAATTGGCTTTCGTGCGAAAGACGCAGGTTGGTCGATCGGCACTTGGCTTGTCCAACCCCAATTCTTGCAAGCGTTTTTTTAAGTAATTCCACGCCTCCAGACTGGTTTGCCGATCGCAGCACTTGGGCACGGTTTGGTCAGCACAGATAAAAATATGTCGCTCGATTTGAGCGATTCCCAGGCTTTGGACGCAAGCGCTCAAGCCTTGGCTGCAAGATTCATCGTTATTTTCCAGCATTTTATTCATTCGTCAACAGTAATTGGTTAGCGATCGAAAGTCATCACCACAGCCCCCACTCCCGCTTCCCCCTCTCCGGAGCGCCCACTCATGGTCGGTTCGGGAACCCGTACTGACAACTAAGTTGCGATCGACCCTGACTAAAGCTAAATTAGCACTCAGGAGTCGAGAGTGCTAATATGTCAGTTGTAAGTAGTCCGCTGTTGCTTTCATCGTGACCCCTGACGACTGACTCACGACAATCTGTAATCTGGAGATTTATTTATGGCAGCAGTATCACTGAGTGTTTCTACCGTTAAACCGTTAGGCGAGCGCGTGTTCGTAAAAGTAAGCGCTAGCGAAGAAAAAACCGCCGGCGGCATCCTTCTGCCCGACACAGCGAAAGAAAAGCCCCAAGTAGGCGAAGTCGCGGCCGTGGGCCCCGGCAAGCGCAATGACGACGGCACTCGCACTGAAATGGAAGTCAAAGTCGGCGACAAAGTTCTCTACTCGAAGTACGCCGGCACCGACATCAAACTCGGCACAGACGAATACGTCTTGCTTGCAGAAAAAGACATTCTGGCGATCGTTAACTAATTAATCATTAGTCATCAGTCCTTAGTCATCAGTCATTAGTTTAAAGCGAACGCCGCCAAACAACTAATGACACGGGACAAATGACTAAAATCCATCATCCCCAATCCAAAATCTAAAACCCTCTCATCCCCAAAAACTATGGCTAAGCGTATCATCTACAACGAAAATGCACGTCGCGCCCTCGAACGCGGTATGGACATTCTGGCCGAAGCAGTGGCCGTAACCCTCGGCCCCAAAGGTCGTAACGTGGTTCTCGAAAAGAAATTCGGAGCTCCTCAGATCGTTAATGACGGTGTTACCATCGCCAAAGAAATCGAACTAGAAGACCACGTAGAAAATACAGGCGTTGCCCTGATCCGTCAAGCAGCTTCCAAAACCAACGACGCAGCAGGCGACGGCACCACCACTGCTACCGTTTTGGCTCACGCAATGGTCAAAGAAGGTCTGCGTAACGTAGCAGCCGGCGCAAATGCGATCGCCCTCAAGCGCGGTGTTGACAAAGCAACGACGTTTTTGGTAGAAAAAATTGCCGAACACGCCAAACAAGTAGAAGATTCCAAAGCCATCGCTCAAGTCGGCTCCATCTCTGCTGGTAACGACGATGAAGTCGGCCAAATGATTGCTAACGCAATGGACAAGGTGGGCAAAGAAGGCGTGATTTCCCTGGAAGAAGGGAAGTCTATGACCACCGAATTGGAAATCACCGAAGGGATGCGCTTCGACAAAGGCTACATTTCTCCCTACTTCGTCACCGACACCGAACGGATGGAAGCGATTCTAGAAGAACCCTTCATCTTGCTGACAGACAAGAAAATCGCTTTGGTACAAGATTTAGTACCTGTGCTCGAACAAGTAGCTCGTTCCGGCCGCCCGCTGTTGATCATTGCAGAAGACATTGAGAAAGAAGCTTTAGCTACCCTCGTTGTCAACAAACTGCGCGGTGTGTTGAACGTGACTGCTGTTAAAGCACCTGGTTTTGGCGATCGACGCAAAGCCATGTTAGAAGATATCGCCGTATTGACCGGCGGTCAACTAATCACCGAAGATGCCGGTTTGAAACTGGAAAACACCAAGCTCGACATGATCGGCAAAGCTCGCCGCATCACCATCACCAAAGACAGCACCACAATTGTTGCCGAAGGTAACGAAGCTGCCGTTAAGTCGCGCTGCGAACAAATTCGCCGTCAAATGGACGAAACCGAGTCTTCCTACGACAAAGAGAAGCTGCAAGAACGTTTGGCCAAATTGGCTGGCGGCGTCGCAGTGATCAAAGTGGGCGCGGCTACCGAAACAGAAATGAAGGATCGCAAACTGCGTCTTGAAGATGCGATCAACGCAACCAAAGCTGCTGTCGAAGAAGGAATTGTTCCTGGTGGCGGTACAACTTTGGCTCACCTGACTCCTCAATTGGAAGAGTGGGCTAACAGCAGCCTGAAGGGCGAAGAATTGACCGGTGCTTTGATTGTGGCACGGGCTTTGGCTGCTCCTCTGAAGCGGATTGCTGAAAATGCTGGTTTGAATGGCGCTGTGATTGCTGAGCGCGTCAAAGAAAAGCCGTTCAACGTCGGTTTCAACGCAGCGACAAATGAGTTTGTCGATATGTTTGAAGCTGGTATCGTTGACCCTGCGAAGGTGACTCGTTCTGCTCTGCAAAATGCCGCATCTATTGCTGGCATGGTGCTGACAACCGAGTGCATCGTCGTTGACAAGCCTGAACCGAAGGATGGCGCTGCTGCTGCTGGCGCTGGCGGCGGCATGGGCGGCGGCGACTTCGATTACTAATTAATCGTCGTCTTTAAAGTAGGTGGGGGCGCAAGGGCCCTCACCTACTTTATTTTAATTAAGTAGTTGATTAATAAATCAAGTATCATAGTGGTGTACTCTCTAGTATAGTGAGAGGCTCTATGAAAGCAGAAGTTCTTAAAAGATTATTTAGGGCGATCGCCAGTGCCGACACAGAGGCGATCGACAAACTCACACACCTAGTCATTGAGGAAGAACGCCAGAAGGGACACACGCTACTAGCCGACCAATTAGAGAATATTACCAAAAAGAGCCAGAAAGAGAAATCGACCTCTAACAGCAAAGCAGTTTCGCCAGTACCAAATACCCGACAAGCTTTAAGCGAACTGCCGACAAGTAAGCGATTAAACCTTCCTTTAGTGACTGTCATAGGAAGGGAAAAACTGCGACATCACATGGTGCTTCCTGAAGTTATTGAAAAACGTTTCCAGCGAATTGAGCGCGAGTATGCAGCAAGAGATAGGCTTGCTCATCACGGACTCCGCTACAGACAAAAAATTCTTCTGTACGGTTTCCCCGGCTGTGGTAAGACACTCGGAGCAGAGCGTTTAGCATGGAATACAGGTTTACCACTTCTCAAAGTTCGATTTGATGCAATGGTATCATCTTTTTTAGGCGAAACGGCGAGTAATTTGAGGCTGGTTTTTGAAGAAGCATCAAAAAATCCATGTTTGTTGTTTCTTGATGAATGCGACTCTATTGCTAAATCAAGAGAAGACCATCAAGAAGTAGGAGAAATTAAGCGAGTGGTAAATACATTTCTTCAAATTTTGGATGAATATGAACCCACCTCTGGTCTGATTGTAGCAGCTACAAACCTCACTAAATCTCTTGATACTGCACTGTGGAGACGATTTGATGATTTGATTGAAGTACCAAAGCCCGGAGAAAAAGAGTTAGAATTTATCCTAAAAGAAACACTATCTGCTATGGAAGTAGGCTCTATCAACTGGCCTGTGCTGATTGATCAGATGAGAGATTTTTCTGCTGCTCAAGCTGTGAGGGTTGCACAAGATGCTGCTAAACGGGCAATTCTGGAGCGAGAGGAGCTAGTCATTCACGAACACTTGGAAGAAGCGATTAAAGAAATCAAGGTTGCATAAACTTAATTTTTTGGCGTTGCACAGTTGTGGTATGCTGAGCGCTAACAATCAACGAAAATTTAGCTATGATTTGTCCTGAATGTCAATCTAGTAATCTTAAGAAAAATGGTCATAAAAGAGGTAAACAAAATTATCTTT